>JAOPZQ010000360.1 GCA_025964075.1 Solirubrobacterales bacterium
GCGCGACCTCCTCGCTCCATGGCGCCGGACGTCCCCACGGCAGGCGCCACAGCGCCGGTTCCACGCCCAGGCGCCCGAGCGCGGCGAGGGCCCGGTCGGTGTCGCGCTCCACGGCCGCGCGCGGCACGTCGGGGTGGCGGAGATGGGCCTCGCCGTGGAGCTCGACGCGGTGCCCCTCCGCGCGCGCCCGGCCGACGACGTCGCGATGCGCGGCCGCGCGATCGCTCAGGACGAAGAACGTGGCGCGGGCGCCGGCCGCGCGCAGGGCATCGAGGACCCGCGGAGTCCACACCGGGTCGGGCCCGTCGTCGAAGGTGAGAGAGAGCGCCGGCAGTTGGGTCGCAGCTTCCCCTGTCGGCGAGCGCGCTAATCGCCGGTCGGCGCTGCGCTTAGCTGCCGTTCACCGCGCAACCTATAGTGGGACGCGCGATGGAAGGTCACCAGTGGCTCCCGCCGACGCCTCCCCCGGCGCCGGCCTCCCCCGAGGAGCACCCGCAGGACCCCATCTTCGAGCAACGCAAGCCGCTCCTGCGGCGGATCGGCGGGGCGATCGCCGCCGTCGCGATCGCGATCGTGAAGTTCTTCGCGCAGTTCAAGGCGTTCCTGCTCCTCCTGCCGAAGGTGAAGCTCCTCGCCACCTCGGGGTCGATGCTCGTCTCGATCGCCGTCTACGGCGCGCTCTGGGGCTGGACGTTCGGCGTCGGGGTCGTCCTGCTGCTGTTCGTCCACGAGATGGGTCACGTCATCCAGCTGCGCCGTGAGGGCATCCCCACCTCGCCGATGCTCTTCATCCCGTTCATGGGCGCCGTCGTCGGCATGCGCCGCATGCCCGACGATGCGCTCGCCGAGGCGCGGGTGGGCCTCGCCGGCCCGCTCCTCGGCTCGATCGGGGCCGCGGTCTGCCTGATCGTCTACGGAGCGACCCACGACGACTACTGGCGCGCGCTCGCCTTCGTCGGCTTCTTCATCAACCTGTTCAACCTGCTCCCGGTCGTGCCGCTCGACGGCGGGCGCGCGATGGCGGCGATGAGCCCGTGGATGTGGCTCGTCGGCTTCGCCGCGCTGGTCGCGCTGCTGTTCATCGCCCCGAGCCCGATCCTCATCATCATCGTCATCTTCGGCGCCATGGAGACGTTCCGCCGCTGGCGCGAGCGCAAGGATCCCGAGCAGCAGGCGTACTACCGGGTCTCACCCGCGGGGCGGATCGGCGTCGCGCTCGTCTACCTCGGACTGATCGCCGCGCTCGCGTACGGGATGCACGTGAGCCACCTCGTGCGGCACTTCTCGGACGTGTAGCGGCCGGCGGCTCCGCGCGCCTGTCAGGACCGCCGGATTCCCGGCGGCGGAGGATCGTGCACGCATACCGTGCCTTTTCCTCCAGTGGTGGAGTCGATGCCGGAAGCGCTCGAGCCCTCAGCTGCCCGGCGCCCGGTAGTCGACCGAGGCCCGTGCGGCCGCGTCCACCTGCTCCGGCGTCAGCAGCACCGTCGTCCGTATCGTCACGGCCCCGGCGCTGTTTACCGCAAGGGCGATCGCGGTGGCCGTCTCGTTGTCGGGGAGATCGCCGAAGACGTAGGCGTCGGTCTCGCCGAGGGCGAAGTAGAACGCCTCGAGCTTGCCGCCGTTCGCTTCGAAGAGCTCGGCGATCGCGTCGCGGCGGTCCGTGCCGCCCTTCGCTGCCAATCCCCGGGCGCCCTCCGTGTTGTACCGGGCCTCGATGAGGAACTTGGCCATGAGCAGACCTCCTGGAGTCGGGAAGGCGATCCTCTGCCCCGCCGCCTACCGGCGTCAAGGCCGCGCGGCATTTCCTAACCGACGTGCCAGGCCCAGCGACGCTCGTAGTGCTCCGCGCTCGGCGGACGGCCCGGCAGCCGCGGCGCCGGCGACGAGCGGAGGCCATCGAGAGCGATCGTGACGAGCCGGCCGCGCACGTTCTCGTCCTCGGCCGTCATCGAATGTGGGGGCCGGTGGCCGAACTGCTCGACGAGCCAGGCGACGTCGAGCGCGGTGACGCCGGGGCGCAGGACGCCCGCGCGGCGGGCGCGGCCGACGAGCCTCCCGAGCAGTCGCCGGCTGCGGCGACTCGTCCGCCACATCTCGGGCGTCGTCTCGATCGTCCCCGCGAGCGGCGCGAGCGCCCCCGAACCGAACGCCACGCACGTCCGGACGTAGCCGGCGAGGCCGGCCCAGGCGTCGGCGTTCGCGAGGCCTTCCTCGGCGGCCTCCACCGCCTGCTCCATCGCCAGCTGGCAGAGGTGCCGCAGCAGGTCCGCCTTCGCCCCGTAGCGCCGATACAGGCTCCCCATGCCCACCCCGGCGCGTGCGGCCACCGCGGACACGGGCGCGTCGAACCCCTGCGTCGCGAACACCTCCCGCGCCGCGTCGAGCACGCGCCGGTCGTTGCGTCGCGCTTCGGCCTCGCGTCCCATCCGCCCGCAGTGTAGGCGTTCAAGCGGAGCGAATCGCTCCGATAGACTCGACCGATGCGCGCGATCGTCATGGCCGAGTTCGGCCCGCCCGAGGTGCTCGTCCCGGTCGAGACGCCCGATGCCGTGCCCGGCCCGGACCAGGTCCTCGTCGAGGTCGAGGTCGCGAACATCACGTTCGTCGAGACGCAGATCCGCGCCGGGAGGCCGCCGAACCCCGCGATGGCGCCGAGGCTCCCGGCGATCCCGGGCAACGGCGTCGGCGGCACGGTCGACGGGCGCCGGGTGATCAGCAGCACCGGCGGCTCGGGCGCCTACGCCGAGAAGGTCGCGGTCGGCGCCCACGGGATCGTCGACGTGCCGGCCGAGCTCGCGCTGCCCGACGCCGTCGCGCTGCTCGCCGACGGCCGCACCGCGATGGCGCTCCTACGCGGGGCGGCGATCCAGCCGGGCGAGACCGTGCTCGTCGAGGCGGCGGCCGGAGGTGTCGGCAGCCTCCTCGTTCAGCTCGCCCGCGCCGCCGGTGCCCGCGTCGTCGCCGCGGCCGGAGGCGAGCGCAAGCTCGAGGTCGCGCGCGCGCTCGGCGCCGAGGTCGCCGTCGACTACACGGAGCCGGGCTGGA
>JAOPZQ010000382.1 GCA_025964075.1 Solirubrobacterales bacterium
CGAGCATCGTCCGCACCTGCAGGCGGCGCAGGAGCCCCGCCTCGGCCTCCGGGGCGTTCAGGCGTGCAGCGACGACGGCGCGGCAGGCGGGCTCGGACGAGGCGGGCCGGGAGTATGGGGCCGGATCGATCGGCATGCCGTGCAGGCGCTGCAGCGTCGGAGCGCCCGCGGCGAGCTTCTCCGCCTCACCGGGTTCCAGCGTCAGGACGATCATCCTCCTCCGCCAGGTGAGCTGGTCGCCGTAGTGCCACACCAGCCGCAGCCGCACCGGCTCCGCGGAGAACGCGAACGGACAGGCGGGATCGGTGAACAGCGTGACCTCGAGCGACACGGTGCGAAACCTAACCGCCGATCGAGGAGCGCGCGGGTGGCACGAATTCGCTGGCCCTGATCTGGACGACGACAAAGAGTCCCGCACTCCGAGAACTCCTGCTACACAGTCACAAGGCCTTCGCCAATCCACAGCACTTGCCCACCGGCGGCCGAACCGCCAGGCCGCAGTACGCCAACCACTTCGCCGTCTGATCCTCGAATGTCTGACGAACGACAGTTGCTCGACCTCGTCGCGGACAACAGCCGCGGGATCCTGGCCGCCGTTACCAGCGCCGGCTATCCCCACCTCACGAACGTCCTGTACGTGTGGGACGCGGAGGACCGAGTCGCGCGCATCTCGACCACGGCCGATCGCGTGAAGGGCCGCATCCTGCGGCGCGATCCGCGCGCGGCGCTGCATGTCTCGGGATCTCATTTCTGGTCCTATGCGGTCGCCGAGGGCGATGCGGACGTCTCGGAGGTCGCAACGGCCCCCGGCGACGCGGCGTGCCGGGAGCTGCTCGAGGTTCATTCGGCGTTCTACGGCGAGAGCGTGGACGAGCCGGCGTTCTTCGCGCAGATGATCGACGCCAGAAGACTCGTCGTCCGACTCCGGGTCAGAAGGCTCTACGGCGTCTTGCTCGACACGCCCCCCGGCACGTGACGTCCCGCCCCTCGAGTGTCTCGATCGGCGTAGAGCACCCCTCGGGGATCTGACACTCCTATCCGTCCCGCTCTCGCTGGCGGTGCTCTTCGCGCAAAGCAGACGTACCGGTGAGCCGCGATGGCGCACCACCGAGCCACCACGCCCCGCCGGGCGGGCGGGCGGGGAAGGCCGCACCCCGGAAGCTCAGGGTACTTGGGCAGGGCGGCGCCCTCGCAGCGGGCGGGATTAGGCTTCCGGGGGGTGGTCTTCCCCGCCCGCCCGTGCCGGCCACGTCCGGGCCCGGCCCGAGCGGCGGCGCCAACCCCGAGCGCCGAGCCCCTCAGCCCGGTCCCCGCCACGTCCGCTCGAACGGAAGGCGCCACTTCCGGGGGGCGATCAGCTGCTCGCTCGCCGGCTTCGGTCCCCACGAGCCCTTCCAGTACGGGTGGACGTCCGGCGGGTTCTTGAGCAGCGGGTCCGCGACCTCCCACAGGCGCTCGATGCTCTCCGCCGTCGTGAACAGCGTGTGGTCGCCGATCATCGCGTCGTGGATCAGGCGCTCGTACGCCTCGAGGACGTCGGCCTCCCTGCCGGTCTCCTGAAGCGAGAACTGGAGGCTCGCCTTGTCGAGCACCATGCCCGGACCCGGGCGCTTTCCGTAGAACGACAGCGACGTGCGGGAGACCTCGGCGAGGTCGAACGTGAGGTGATCGGGGCCGTACTTGCCGACGCCGGAGCCCGCCGGGAACATGCTCTTCGGCGGCTCGCGAAACGCGACCGAGATGATCCGCGCGCCCTGGGCCATGCACTTGCCCGTACGCAGGTAGAAGGGGATCCCGGCCCAGCGCCAGTTGTCGATCTCGCACTTCAGGGCGACGAAGGTCTCCGTCTCGGAGTCCGGCGCGACGCCCGGCGTCGAGCGGTAGCTCTCGTACTGGCCGCGCACGACCTGCGAGGGATCGAGCGGACGGAGCGAACGGAAGACCTTGTTCTTCTCGTCGCTGATCGCCTTGGGCTCGAGCGCGGTCGGCGGCTCCATCGCCGTGAACGCGAGGATCTGGAACAGGTGCGTGACGACCATGTCGCGGAACGCCCCCGTCGACTCGTAGAAGCCCGCGCGCGTACCGACAGAGAGCTCCTCGGGCACGTCGATCTGTACGTGATCGATGTGCTGACGGTTCCAGATCGGCTCGAAGAGGCCGTTCGCGAACCGGAAGGCGAGGATGTTCAGCGCCGCCTCCTTGCCGAGGAAGTGGTCGATGCGGAAGACCTGGTCCTCGTGGAACACCTCGTGCACCGCCGCGTTGAGCTCGCGGGCGCTCTCGAGGTCGACGCCGAACGGCTTCTCCATGATGATGCGCGCGCGCTCGGCGAGGCCGGCCTCGCCGAGCACCTTCACCACGTTCTTCGCCGCCGCGGGCGGAACGCTCAGGTGGTACAGCCGCCGGGGCTCTCCGCCGAGCGCCTTCTCCGCCTCGGCGACCCGCTCGCGCAGCGCTTCCGGTCCGGCGCCGATCGACACGAACGAAAGCCGCCCCGCGAAGCGCTTCCAGTCCTCGTCCGACACCCTCCCGTGGCCGAACTCCTTGCACGCTTCCTCGGCGAGCTTGCGGAACCCCTCGTCGTCGAGGTCGTCGAGCGACGCGCCGACGATCCGGCACTCGGGGAGCAGACCCGCGTGCTGAAGGTGCAGGAGGCCCGGAAGGAGCTTGCGCTTCGCGAGGTCGCCCGTCGCGCCGAACAGCACGACGACGTGCGGCGGCGGCACCTTTATGCCCTCCGCGCTCGCGTCGGACGGGGAAGGCGTGTCGGCCACTAGCTCTCCAGCGCCTCGGTGAACTCCACCGGGGGGGACGCCGGGACGGTGGCGGCGGCACGCGCCGCGAGGTCCTGGTCGGCGCGGATGACATGCATGACAGCGTTGATCAGCGCAAGGTGAGTGAACGCCTGGGGAAAGTTGCCGAGGTGACGGCCGGAGCGGACGTCGATCTCCTCGGCGTAGAGGCCGAGCGGACTCGCCTGCGAGAGCAGCCGCTGGCACAGCTTGCGCGCCCGCCCGATCTCGCCGATCTCGGCGAGCGCGGAGACGAGCCAGAACGAGCAGATCGCGAACGTCCCCTCCTCGCCCGAGAGCCCGTCGTCGGTGTCCTCCACCCGGTAGCGCAGCACGAGGCCGTCGAGCGTCAGCTCGTCGGCGATCGCGTTCACGGTCGCCCGGACGCGCGGGTCGTCCGCGGGCAGGAAGCGCAGGAGGGGGATGAGCAGGTTCGAGGCGTCGAGCGCCGTCGTCTCGTAGTGCTGGGTGAAGACGCCGCGCTCGTCGAGACCGTTCGCGAGGACGTCGGCGTGGATCTCCCGCGCGGCGTTCTGCCAGCGCGACGCGAGGTCGAAGTCGCCCCGCAGCTCGGCGAGGCGCGCGCCGCGATCGCACGCGACCCAGCACATCACCTTCGAGGAGGTGAAGTGGCGCGGCTCGCCGCGGACCTCCCACATGCCGCGGTCCGGCTCGCGCCAGCACTCGATCGTCATCTCGACCTGGGCGACGATGTTGCGCCACAGCTCCTTCGTGAGCGCGTCGCGTGACTTGATGTGGATGTAGAACGAGTCGAGGAGCACGCCCCAGGCGTCGTGCTGGCGCTGGTCGTAGGCGCCGTTCCCGATCCGCACCGGCCGCGCGTCCTCGTAGCCCGACAGGTGCTCGAGCGTGTGCTCGGTCAGCTCCCGCTCGCCGCCGATGCCGTACATGATCTGCAGGCGACCCTCTTCTCCGACGACGTCGGAGAGGAACGCGAAGAAGTCCGCCGCCTCCCAGTCGTAGCCGAGCGTGTCGAGCGCCCAGAGCATGAACGTGGAGTCGCGCAGCCAGCAGTAGCGGTAGTCCCAGTTGCGCTCGCCGCGCGGCGTCTCCGGAAGCGACGTCGTCGCGGCGGCCATCATGGCGCCCGTCGGCGCGAAGCTGAGGCCCTTGAGCGTCAGCGCGCTGCGCTCGAGGTGCGCGCGCCACGGATGGTCGGGGAACGTGCCGCGGGCGAGCCAGTGCTGCCAGTGGTGCGCCGTCCACACGAGCCGCTTGTACGCCTCGTCGTAGGTCTGCGGCGCGGGCACGTCGCTCCACGACAGCGCGCAGAACCGCGTCTCGCCTTCCTTGATGAGCGTGCGCGCGACGGCGCGCGAGCCCTCGACCCCCAACCGCATGTCGCTCGTCAGCTTCAGCGTCACGTCGACGCCCTCGGCCGCGCAGGAGACCTCGTAGTAGCGGTCTCCCGTGTAGCTCCAGCGGCCCTCCTTGGAGCCGTACGCGAAGGCGGGCGTGCAGTCGAGCGCCATCTGGACCTCGCCGTTGACGCAGCGCACCGTGCGCAGGAGGACGTGCTCGGCGTCGTAGTCGTTGGGGACGCGACGGTGCGTGCGCGAGCGGCGGCTCTCGTTGTGCCACGGGCCCATGAGCAGGACGTCGCGGACGATCACCCATCCGGTGCTCGTCGCCCAGCTCGTCTCGAGGACCAAGGTCCCCGGTAGGT
>JAOPZQ010000385.1 GCA_025964075.1 Solirubrobacterales bacterium
TCCGGGCAACCGTCCGCGGAAACGGCGCGTCACCGGACGGCCAGCGCCAGCAGTCCGCCGAAGGCCGCCGCACCCGCCGTCAGCCACGTGACGTAGTCCCCGACCTGGCCGCTGTGCAGCCCGCGCAGCGCGGCGACGACGGCCTCGGCCCCCCGGCGCACGGCGGCCGGCGGCCGCAACCGAATCCGCTCGAGCGCGAGCGCGGCGGCGAGCCCCGCGCCGACGACGGACGCCACGGCGTAGAGGTAGGAAGCGAGATGCGGGCCGCCGGCGGCCGCCGGGATCGGTCCCGTGCCGTGCGCCCCGTCGAGGACCGCCGCCGCGTAGTGCGCGCGGTCGACGAGCCGCGCGGCCGCCAGGTGGATGCCGTCCCGCAGCGGGGCGACGAGGCCGGCGGCGAGCCCCGCGAGGAGCAGCACGCCCGCGGGAGCCCACATCGTCGCCGGCGTGCGGTCGTGGCGCCCGGACGTCTCGGGCTCGTCCGACCCGGCCTCCTCCTCCTGCTCACCCGGGTCGGGGGCGGCGGCCGGGCCCCAGCCGAGGAAGATCCGCGCCGTCGCCCGGAGCACCGCGCCGCCGGTGAGCGCGGAGCACAGCGCGAACAGCGCGGGGATCCACCAGTAGCCGGCGTGGCTCGCGGCCTCCTCGACCATGGCCTTCGCGCGCCACGGTCCGAACGGCGGCAACGACGCGAGCGCCAGCCCGCCCACCGCCAACGCGATCCCGAGCAGCGGCAGGTGCCGGCCGCGCCCGCGGAGATCGAGCTCGTCGATCGTGCCGAGCCGGTGGGCGACGATGCCGACGAGCAGGAACAGCGCCGCCTTCAGGCACCCGTGCGCGACGACGAACAGCGCGGTGCCCGAGGCGCCGTCCACGTCGAGGATGCCGATCCCGACCAGGAACAGGCCGGTGTGGCTCACGGTCGAGAACGCCAGCAGGCGCTTCAGGTGGCGCTCGAGGAAGCACATCACCGAGCCGGCGACGGCGCCGATCGCCCCGACGACGACGAGCAGAACCTGCAGCGCGTGCTCCGGGGCGATCGCGCCGCTGAACGCCGTCCAGTACACGCGGGCGACGGCGTAGAGGCCGAGCGGGACCATCACGCCCGAGAGGAGCACGCAGACGGGCACCGGCGCGACCGCGTGCGCGTCCGCGAGCCAGAAGTGGAACGGGACGGCCGCGGCCTTGACGAGGAAGCCGCAGGCGATCAGCGCGAAGGCGACGATCACGAGGCCGTCCGGGTGGTGGCCGGCGAGCACGCGACCGATCTGAGCGAGGTTGAGCGCGCCTGTCCGCCCGTACACCAGGCCGATGCCCAGCAGGACCATGAACGCGCCGACCGAGTTCGTGATCGCGAAGTTGAGCGCGCCCTGCAGCGGCCCCTTCTCCTCGATCTTGTAGCCCGTGAGCGCGTAGGCGGCGACGCCCATGAGCTCGAAGAGGACGAACAGGTTGAAGAGGTCGCCGGTCAGGCAGAAGCCCGTCATCCCGGCGAGGAACAGCAGCATCAGCGCGTGGAAGATCGGCGTGACCGCGTCGAAGTAGCGCCAGGAGAAGACGAGCGCCGCCGTCACGAGTGCGGCGACGAGGACCGCCAGCCCGGCGCCGAGCGGATCCACCGTGAGGGCGATGCCGATCGCGAGGTCGCCCTTGCGCGGGTGCCAGCCGGAGAGCCAGACCACGAGCCGGCCGGGCCATGCGTCGACGAGGAGGATCGTCGCGAGCGTCGTCACCGCGGCGGCGACGGCGATCGACACCGTGTCGGCGAGCCGGCGCGGCACGAGGAAACCCGCGCCCATGAGGACGGCAGCGCCGAGCAGCGGCACGACCACGACCAGCGGCGCGAGCGTCATCCCTTGAGCGGGTCGAGCTCCGCGGGGTCGACCGAGCCGAACCGCTTCTTCGCCTGCACGGTCAGCGCGAGCAGCAGCGCGCTCACCGTCGCCTCGACGACGATGTCGGTCAGCGTCAGCGCCTGCATCACCGGGTCGACGACCGGCGAGTGCGGGCTGATGTCGACGAAGATCGGCGCCAGCCCGTGCTTGCGGTAGCCGATCGCGAGCAGCAGCACGTACGTGCTCGACTGCACGACGCTGAGGCAGATCACGAGGTGCACGAGGTTGCGGCTGGTGACGATCCCGTAGAGCCCGCAGAGCACGAGCCAGGCGACGACCAGGTAGGGCAGGACACTCACGAGCGCCGCCGGAGCAGCAGCGCCTGCTCGAGGAACTCGGAGAAGACGAGCAGCAGGGCGCCCATGACCTCGAGTCCGACGGTGAGGTTCCCGAGCGGAATCGTCCCCCCGGAGAGCAGCTGGCCCGAGCGGCCGAGCGGCAGCACGTTCTGGAAGAACGCGCGGCCCGCGACGAGGCCGGCGAGGCCGAGCGCGGCGAAGCCGGCCGCTCCCGTCGCCTCCAGCGCCTCCATCGCCGCCACCGGCCGCAGGCGCCCGGCCGAGACCCACTCGCCGGCCAGGTACACGACGAGCACGGCCGCGGCGAGGACCACGCCGCCCTGGAAGCCGCCGCCGGGCGTGAGGTGGCCGTGGAAGACGACGTAGAGCCCGAGCAGCAGGGTGAACCCGATCAGGCCGACGCCGAACACGCGCACGAGGTCGCTCGTCTCCGGCACCTGCCGATCGGGCGACGCGTCGATGTGCGGTCGCTCGCGCTCGCCGCGCCCGGACCGCAGCAGCAGCGCGACGCCCGCGGCAGCGGTGAAGAGGATGAACTCCTCGCCGAGCGTGTCGAACGCGCGGTAGTCGAAGTTGATCGCGCTCACGGCCGCGGTCACGTGGCGCTCGGGGACGGCCGCGTGCGCGATCCGCGTCCCCAGGTGCCCGATCTCGACCCCGAAGTCGGGCAGCCCCGTGAGTCCCCACACGATCAGCGCGCCGAAGCCCGCCGCGGCGACGAGGAACACGCGCCGGCGTACGGCGAGGCTCATTCGTCGTCCTCCTCGTCGCCCTCGATCGCCTTGAGCTTCGCGAGCGTGAACAGGATCAGGACCGGCAGCGCGACCGTACCGACGACGATCTGCGAGAGCGCGACGTCGGGCGCCTGGAAGACGAGGAAGAGCGCCGCCAGCGAGAGGCCGAAGATGCCGACGACCATCGCCTGGCGCAGGGGATCGCGGGTTGCGACGACCGCGGTCCCGCCCGCGGCGACGAGGGCGAGGGCGACGACCTGCAGGACCGTCACGCGAGCCTCCGCTCGCCATCCGGGCTCGCCGGAATGGTGGCCGCGCGATTCATCCGGCTGGTTCGTCGGCGCGCTCGCGCTCGGTGTCGTGGATCGTGAACCGACCGGCCGCGCGGATCCGGGCGGCGCGTCCCGTGGCGTGCGTGAGCACGGGGCCGCAGACGGCGAGGATCACGGCGAGGAGCACCGCCTTGTCGCCCGCCTGGTCGAAGCCCTCGTTCACGAGGACGGCCGCGCACACGAGCGCCGCGCCGAGCGTGCTCGCCGCGCCGAGGTAGTGCAGGCGGTCGTAGGCGTCGCGGGCGCGGAGCACGCCGAGGCAGGAGAGGAGCTCGATCCCGATCCCCGTGGCGAGCAGCGCGCCCGCCACGACGTGCCGCGCGGTCACACCCAACGCTCCAGGAAGCGCGCGAAGGCGAGCGAGCCGATGAACCCGAGCACGCCGAGCACGATCGCGAGGTCGAAGAACGACTGACGATGGAAGCCCTCCGCGAGCAGGGCGACGGCGAGCGTGTCGAGCACGGCGGCGAGCTCGAGGCCGACGAGCGCGTCCATGATCCCGGACCGGAAGACGATCCACAGCGGCGCCGCCGATGCGGCGAGGAGGACCGTCGCGCCGATCAGCCAACCGTTCACGCCAGGCCTCCGCTCGCCATCCAGGCTCGCCAATTGGAGGCCGCGTGAATCATCCGGCTCGCTCGACCACGTCGATCGTGGTGCGGTCGCCGCGGGGCAGCAGCTCGTGGACCAGCAGGAGCTTCGTGTCGGGGTCGCCCCCCAGCACGTACATGTTCGGCCCCGCCGACCCCGCCGCCTTGACGACCACGCGACGGCCCACGTCGCGGGGCGAATCGCCGCCCGCCGACGGCGAGGCGAGCGTCCGGAAACGCCCGCGCGGCGGCTGCCGGCGCAGCGCGCTGAGCGCGACGAGGACCGAGTCGCGCGCCATCCACCACGGCGCCGGGAGCATGCGCAGGAGCCAGCGCGGCTCGACCGACAGCGACACCCGCCCCGCGAGGCCGCTGAGCACGGTCGCGAGGGACGCGAGCCCGGCGGCGACCAGCCCGGCGACGAGCTCGGGCAGGGGCGCCTGATCCACCAGGAGCAGGTAGATCCCGTAGAGCGGCGCGGCGAACCCGAGCCAGGCCAGGAGGCGACGACCCCAGGGAGGCATGTAACGCGCCTTACCCCGTAAGCGCTTCCCGTGCGCTCCGGACTTTTGACGCGCCGGGTTCGGGGGTACCGAGCGGCCGGTGGATACGCGGCACGAGTTCGGCGATCTCACGCATACCTACCTGCCGATCGCCGTCGCAGTCGTGGTCGTGGTCCTGCTCCTCGTGGTCGGCTTCGCGCTGCGCTACCGGGCGAGACCGGGGCGCCCGGCGCCGTCCTCCCGGCGCTCCGAGGCGCCGCGCCTCGAGATCGCCTACGTCCTCGCGCTCACCGCGGTCGCCGCGTTCCTGCTCACGCGGACGTTCCCCGTCGAGGGCAAGGTCGACCGCGTCGTCGCCCACCCCGGTCTCGAGGTCCACGCGATCGCCGGCAAGTGGCGCTGGCGCTTCGACTACCCCGCGCAGCACCGCAGCCAGGTCGGCACCGAGACCGCTCCGACCACGCTGGTCGTGCCGACCGGCGCGACGGTGCGCTTCACGCTGACCTCGGTCGACGTCATCCACGCGATGTGGATCCCCGGCGAGCGCATCAAGCGTGACGCGTTCCCGGGCCGGATCGCGACGTTCGACGTCGTCTTCGGCAGCCCCGGGTTCTCCCGCTACGGCGGCGAGTGCTCGGAGTTCTGCGGGCTGGGCCACACCGACATGCGCTTCTCGATCCGCGTCTTGGCGCCGGCGCAGTTCCGGGCGTGGGCGGGCTCGCGATGAGCGTCGCCGCGGTCCCGACGATGCTGCGCCGTCCCCCGCGGCTCCTCGGCATCGTCGCCGGCACGGACCACAAGTCGCTCGGCCTCCGCATGTTCGTCACGGCGTTCGGCTTCTTCCTCGGCGCCGGCCTCCTCGCGCTGATCATGCGCCTCGAGCTCGCCGCCCCGGGGATGCAGTTCACCTCCAAGCAGGGCTACGACGAGCTGTTCACGATCCACGGCTCGACGATGTTCTACCTGTTCGCGACGCCGGCGGCGCTCGCGCTCGGGGTCTATCTCGTGCCGCTGCAGATCGGCGCCTCGAGCCTTGCGGGGGCGCGCTGGGCGCTCGGCGGCTGGTGGCTGACGATCCTCGGCGGGATCGTCATGTGGTCGGGCTTCTTCACCGCCCGCGGCGCGGCCGACGTCGGCTGGTACGCCTTCGACCCGCTCTCCGACAGCCCGCACACGCCGGGGGTGGGGATGGACTTCTGGATCTTCGGAGTGATCCTCTCGGCGCTCGGGGCGATCCTCGTCGCGGCCTGCCTCCTGGCGACGGTCGTGCGCAAGCGCGCCCCCGGGATGACGATGCTGCGGATCCCCGTCTTCACGTGGTCGATGGTGGTCACGGTGCTGATGGTGCTGACCGCGTTCCCCGCGCTCGTCGTCGCGATGGGCCTGCTCTACGCCCAGCGCTCGCTGGGCGGGGTCCTGAAGGTGCCCGGCGGCCCCCTCACCTACCAGCACCTGTTCTGGTTCTACGGCCACCCGGTCGTCTACGTCGTGTTCTTCCCGTTCCTCGGCGCGGTCGCCGAGGCGATCGCGATCTTCTCGGGCCGGCGCTTCTTCGGGTACCCGGCGCTCGTGGTGTCGCTGCTCGCGTTCGCCGCCGGCTCGATGTCCGTCTGGGGGCACCACATGTTCACGACGGGCGCGATCTCCAACCGCTACTTCGCGCTCACGTCGACGGGGCTCCTGATCCCCGCGGGAGTCGAGTACTTCGACTGCCTGGCGACCATGTGGCGCGGAGTCATCCGCCTGCGCACGCCGATGCTCTTCGCGCTCGGCTTCCTCGCCATGTTCGTGATCGGCGGCGTGACGGGGATCTGGGTGGCGTCGCCGCCGCTCGACTACCACGAGACGGACTCGTACTTCGTCGTCGCGCACTTCCACTACACGCTGTTCGGGGGCAGCGTCATGGGGATGTTCTGCGCGATCTACCTGTGGTTCCCCAAGGTCACGGGAGCGCTGCTGCGGGAGGGCCTCGGCCGCGTCCACTTCTGGCTGACGGTCCTCGGCCTGAACCTCACGTTCTTCCCGATGTTCTTCCTCGGCCAGGACGGGATGCCGCGACGGGTCGCGGACTACCCGTCCTCGATGGGCTGGGAGGGCCTGAACACGCTGTCGACGGTCGGCTCGGACGTGGTAGCGCTCTCGGTGCTCGTCTTCCTCGTCAACGTGGCGGTGTCGCTGACCGTCCGGCGGCCGGCCGGTCCCGATCCGTGGGGCGGCCACACGCTCGAGTGGGCGACGGACTCCCCGCCGCCGCCTCGGAACTTCCGGGCGCTGCCGCCCGTGCGCTCCTACGCGCCGCTCCTCGACCTCGCCGAGGAGACGCCGGCGTGATGCGCCTGTTCGAGCGGGCGCCGCGCGCGATGGCGGTGTGGGGCGTGTACCTGATCGCGCTCGGGGCCGTGCTCTGGTTCGTGTTCTTCGCCGACGCGCTCTCGTTCGCGCTGCCCGCCGCGGCCGCCGGGATCACGTTCGCCGTCGCGGTGCTGTCGTTGCGGCCGGAGCGGCGCCGAGAGGAGCTCGAGCACGTGACGGACCTGAGCCCCGGCACTCCGCTCGCGGCGCTCGGGTTCGCCTGCGCGCTCGTCGGGCTCGAAGTCGGCGAGTGGCTCGTGCTCATCGGCGCCGGGCTGCTCGGCCTGGCGCTGGGAATCCTCGTCGTCCGGGAGCGGCCCGGGTGAGCGCGTCGCGGCTGCTCTCGGCGTGGGACCCCGCGGCGGCGCTCGGGCCCGGGCTCCTCGCGCTCGGCTATCTCGTGGCCGCGCGGCGCGCGCGCTGGCCCCGGCGCCGCACCGCCGCGTTC
Organism: Solirubrobacterales bacterium; assembly: GCA_025964075.1. Classification (GTDB taxonomy): domain Bacteria; phylum Actinomycetota; class Thermoleophilia; order Solirubrobacterales; family Solirubrobacteraceae; genus JAOPZQ01. The sequence continues at coordinate 7,154 of JAOPZQ010000385.1, forward strand.
CTCGTCGGCTGTGCGTTTCTGTTCGTCGCGCTCGGCTCGGGCCTCGACCGCTACGACGACCAACTGCTCTCGGTGCACATGGCGCAGCACCTGGCGCTGACGATGCTCG
>JAOPZQ010000392.1 GCA_025964075.1 Solirubrobacterales bacterium
CGTCGGCGTCGCGGCCGGCGCGTTCGAGATCGCGTTCGTCGGCGGCGTCAACGGACGCTGGGAGCTCTTGCCGGGCGGCGATCCGCTCGACGACGTCGCGGCCGCCGAGCGCGCCGCGCCGGCCGGACAGGTCGTGCTCGCCCGGTCCGCGTGGGAGCGCGTGGCCGGCGTCGCCGAGGGCGCCGAGCTGGGGCGGACCGGGCTGACCGCTCTTCGCACCCTCCGCGGCGGGGAGCGACCGGCGGCCGTCCTCGACCGAGCGCTCGAGATCCCAGCCGACGTGATCGCGCCCTTCGTCCCGGCCCCCGTGCGCGGGTGGCGCGACTCGGGCACGGAGTGGCTCGCCGAGCTCCGCCACGTGACGGTGGTCATGGCCCGTCTCCTCGACCCCGAGAGCGACTCCGCGCACGGCCTCGAGCGCAGCCAGCTCGCCGTGCGGACCTTCCAGGAGACGATCGCCCGGTTCGAGGGCGCGAGCAAGCCCGGCATGGACAACAAGGGGCTGACGCTCTCGGCCGTGTTCGGCCTCCCCCCGCGCGCCCACGAGGACGACGCCGAGCGCGCGCTCCGGGCCGCCGCCGCGATTCGCGCGCTGTTCGACGAGCGAGACCTCCCCTGCTCGGTCGGAGTCGCGAGCGGCCGCGCCTTCTGCGGCCTGTTCGGAAACGACATCCGCCGCGAGTACACGGTCCACGGGGACGTCACGAACCTCGCGGCGCGACTGGCGTACGCCGGGAACGGGGAGATCCTGAGCGACGAGGCCACGGCGCGCTCGGTGCGCGAGCGCTTCGGGTTCGAGCCGCTGCCTCCGGTGAGCGTCAAGGGGCGAGCCGACCCGGTCCCCGTCCGGCGCTTCCTGGAGATGCACGCCACGGCGGCCCGGCACAGCCCGCTCGTCGACCGCGAGGGAGAGCGGGCCGTCCTCGCGACGAGCGTGGAGCGGCTCGCCGAGCACGGCGAGCGGGGCGCGATCGTCGTCGAGGGCGATGCCGGCATCGGCAAGTCGGCGCTCGTGGCGGAGGGCGCCCGACTCGCCGAGCGGGCCGGGGTCCGAGTCCTCACGGCAGCGGCCGACGCCGTCGAGCGCGCCACCGGCTACTACGCGTGGCGCCCGGTGTTCGTCGAGGCGCTGGGGCTCGACGCCGACGCGTCCGATCCCGCGACGCTCGAGCGACTGCTGCTCGCGCGGATCGGCGGCGCGCCGGAGATCGAGCGGCTGACGCCGCTGCTCTCCAGCGTGCTCCCGGTGACGATCCCGGACAACGAGGTGACGGCCGGGATGAGCGGCGACGTGCGCGCCGACAACACGACGATGCTGCTCACGCGCATCCTCTCGCGGCTCACGGCCTCGACGCCGGTGCTGCTCCTGGTCGAGGACGCGCACTGGCTCGACAGCAACTCCTGGAGCGTCCTGCGCGAGACCGTGCGCTCGGTCCCGCGGCTGCTCGCCCTGGTCACGACGCGTCCGCTCGCCGCGAGCTCCGAGGCGCAGGAGGCGCTCCGCTCGCTGTCGTCCGGGCTTCCCGTGCGCCTGACGAGCCTGACGGCCGAGCACACCGCGGCGCTCGTGCGCCAGCGGCTGGGGGTGGCCGACGTCCCCGCCGAGCTCACCCACTTCGTCGAGGAGCGGGTCGAGGGGCATCCGTTCTTCTGCGAGGCGCTGATCCGGACGATGCAGGAGGCGGGCATCGTCCGCGTCGAAGGCGGCACCGCCGTGGTCGGCGATCTCGAGTCGGTGGACGTGCCCTCGACCGTCGAGGCCGCCGTCCTCAGCCTCGTCGATCGCCTCACGCCGCAGCAGCAGCTCTCGCTCAAGGTGGCCGCCGTCGTGGGGCGGACGTTCTCGACGCGGGCGGTCCGCGAGGCGCACCCGGTGAGCAGCGAGCGCGCGGCCGTGCCCGACGACCTCGGCGCGCTCGCCGACCTCGACCTGATCGTCGCCGAGGACGCCGAGGTCGAGCCCGCCTACGCCTTCCGCCACGACATCACCCACAAGGTCGCCTACGGGCTGCTGACCGAATCGCAGCGCCGGCCGCTGCACCGAGCCGTGGCCGAGTTCTACGAGGCGAGCCACTCGCCGCAGGAGCTCGAGCCCCACCACGCGCTGCTCGCCCACCACTGGGCGGAGGCGAGCGATGCCCTCAGGGCGACCACCTACCTGGAGAAGGCGGGCCGTCAGGCCCTGCGCAGCGGCGCGTTCCGCGAGGCGGCGCACTTCTACGCGCAGCTCCTCGGGCAGGACGGCACCGGCGACGAGGCGCGGCGCGCGCTGTGGGAGAAGGGCGAGGCCACCGCGCACTACTTCCTCGGCGACTTCGACCGCAGCCGGCTCCTGCTCGAGCGCGCGGTCGCCCGCCTCGACCGGGACGTGCCGAAGGGCGGCGTGCCGATGGCGCGGAGCATCCTCGGCGCGGCCGGCCAGCAGCTCGCGCACCTGGCGCTCCCCGCTCGCTATCGCGATCGGCGCCGCGGCGACAAGGCGCTGCTCGACGAGGCGGTCGAGTGCTACAAGACCCTCGTCCAGATCAGCTACCTGAACGGCGAGTCCGCCGCCGAGCTCATCTACCTGCAGTTCGCCGGCCTCAACCTCGGTGAGGAGGCCGGGTCCTCACCGCAGCTCGCGCGCGCCCTCGCCAACGCGGCCGCGGTGACCAGCCTGATGAACCTCCGCCGGCTCGCCGATCGCTACGGGGAGCGGGCGGTGCGGATGGCAGACGAGGAAGGGCAGTCCGAGGCGCTCGCCTACGTCTGGAACATCCAGGCGCTGACGGAGGCCCAGCGGGGCCGCTGGCGTCGCGGCATCGCCGCGAGCGATCGGGCGCTCGAGCTGTTCGGCGAGATCGGCGACTACAACCTCGAGGCGGAGCTGTGGCAGACGCGCTCCGCGCTGCACATCTGCGGCGGCGACTTCCGCGGCGCCGAGGCGTGCTGGACGCGAACCCGCGAGCTCGCGGCGCGCAACGCGAATCCGCAGCTCGAGACGTGGTCGCTGCTCGACGAGGTGGAGACGCAGATCGGTCGCGGGGCGCTCGAGCCCGCCGTCCGCGCGCTCGACGCCGCCCTGGCCATCGAAACGCCGGCCAGCGATGGCGGCACCCTGATCGAGAAGCACTACGCGACCGCGGTGACCCGGCTGCGCGAGGGCCGGCCGGCGGAGGCGCTCGCGGCCGCCGACGCGGTGATCGAGATGGTCACGGCCCAGATCCCCACCGGCTTCCACTGGGCCGATTTCGCCGCCGGGTCCGTCGAGGTGTACCTCGACCTCCTCCTCGCCGGCCCGGACGCCGGCGATCGCGCGGCGCTCGAGCGGCGTGCGGGACGCGGGTGCCGGGCGCTCCAGCGGATCGCCTGGACGTTCCACGGCATCCGCCCCCGCCGGTGGCTGCTCCTGGGACGCCTCGAGTGGGAGCGCGGGCGCCGCGAGCGGGCCCGGCGGGCGTGGCGAAAGGCCGAGGCGCTCGCGCTCGCGACGGACATGGACTACGACGTGGCGCGGGCTCGGGTCGAGCTCGTCGCCCACGGCATGGCGGGATCGGAGGCGGAGCGCCTCCGGGCGGCCGCAATCGCTACTTTTCAGAGTCTCGGGGCCGGACATCATCTACGGATCGCGGAGGACGCCTGATGCTCGTGCCGATGATCGACGCCAGCCCGGCGCCTGCGCCGGCGACGTACGGCGCCGACCTGTCGATCGACTTCGGCCTCGAGGCGCAGGTGCAGAACGCGCTGAACCTGTTCCTGCCGCTGAAGAACCCGACGCAGATGCCGGCGCTGATGGCGCTCCTGCGCTCGGCGACGAACGAGGTGCACGCGGCGCTCTCCTCCCTGCACTACGTCCACTTCGCCCGGTTCCTGCCGAGCACCGACGGCTCGGTCCTGATGGTGATCACCGCCTACGACGGCGGCCTCGAGAGCTACATCATGGACTTCGTGGGCGTCCTCGGGGACGCGTTCACCGAGATCCTCCAGTACATCGCCGGCGCTCCGCCGCTACCGGTGCAGCGCTACGCCCGCGAGTTCACGGAGTTCGTCATGGCCCACAACCTGGGGCAGGTCGGCGTGTGGTCGGCCTATCCCGAGATCACCGTCATCGACATCCTGCGCGGCGCGCGGCGGCTGTAGTGTCGCGAGTCGACCTCGCCGACGTCCAGGGCAACCTGCTCCGCGGGTACCGCTCCGCCAACGCCCGGCACTTCGCGCTCGGGATCGGCGATCCGCAGGGGGCGGCGGCGTTCGTCGCCGATCTCGTGTCCGGCGACGAGAAGCGCAGCCCGCAGATCACGACCGCCGAGCAGTGGGACACGAAGCCGCACTACACGCTGAACATCGGCCTCACGTGGGCCGGGCTGCAGGCGCTCGGCGTCCCCTCCGGCGTGCTCGCCGACTTCCCCACCGCCTTCCAGCAGGGCCCGGCGGTCCGCGCCGACGCGCCCGACCCGGACTTCCCCGACGGTGTCGGCCTCGGCGACGTCGGCGAGAGCGCGCCGAGCCACTGGGTCGTCGGCGGCACGAGCACGCCGACCGTGCACATCGTGCTCTCGCTCTACACCGACGAGCACCGCCACCAGCGGATCGACGACATCTCGGCGCGGCTGCGCGAGCTCTTCGCGTCGCGCCACCTGACGGAGATCTCCGCTCACGACGCGAACGCGCTGCCGCACGGGCAGGTCCACTTCGGCTATCGCGACGGCATCGCGCAGCCGCAGATCGAGGGCAGCCCCGCCCGCCAGCGTGCCGACAAGCAGCCGCCGGCCCGCACCGGCGACTTCCTGCTCGGCCGCGACTACACGAACGTCTACGGCGGCAACTACCTGGGCAGCCTGCCGCCGGCGCTGGGCGACAACGCGACGTACGCGGCGTTCCGCCTCCTGCGCCAGGACGTGCACTCGTTCGAGCAGTTCCTCCTGCACCGCGGGCACCGCTGGCAGCTCGATCCCGAGCTCGTCGCCGCGAAGCTCCTCGGGCGCTGGCGGAGCGGCGTGCCGCTGACGCTCTCCCCCACCGCCGCGCAGGCCGATCCGGCGATCGGCGATGCGCATCTGAACGACTTCGACTACGCCCCCGGCCCCGGTCACACGACGTTCTACGACGACGTCGACGGACGCCGCTGTCCGATCGGCGCGCACATCCGGCGCCTCAATCCGCGCGGCTCGCTCGTCATGGGTCAGCCCCACAGCCGCCGGCTGGTCCGGCGGGGCATGCCGTACGGCCCGCCGCTCGCGCCCGGAGCGGCCGACGACGGCGTCGAGCGCGGGCTGGTGGGCATGTTCGTCTGCGGCGACCTCGAGCTCCAGTACGAGTTCATCCTGCGCGTGTGGGCCAACGAGGACATCTCGACCCACGGGCTGCGCGACACCCGCGATCCGCTGATCGGCGCGCAGCCGGCGATCGGCGGGGAGTTCGTCGTCCGCACCGACGACAGCCGCGACCCGATCGTGATGACGGGCCTGCCGCGGTTCGTGCAGACGCGGGGCAGCGTCTACTGCCTGGTTCCCGGGATGGGCGGCCTGCGCCACCTCGCCGGCGGATGAGCGCGGCGCGCCACGTGAACCCGGCGCTCGCCGCGCAGGTCCGCGGGCTGCTGGCCGGCGCGACGCCGGCGACGGTGCCGGGCGGCGTCCTGCTGTGGTGGGGAGCGACGGAGCTGCCCGACGGCGGCGTGCTCGACCAGGCCGCGTGGGAGGGCGCGTACGTCCGCCTCGAGAACGGCGCCCTGGCGCCGGGGCTCGTACCGCCGCTGCCGGCGCTCCTGGCAGCGACCTCGGCCTTCCGGCCCGACGGAGAGCTGCCGATCGCGATCGCCCGCTTCCGCTA
>JAOPZQ010000405.1 GCA_025964075.1 Solirubrobacterales bacterium
GCCAGGCGGCCCACCCCCAGCCCGTCGTAGCCGTCGTCCGCCGGCCCCGCGACCGCCGCGCGCGGAGTCGCTCTGCCGGAATGGCGATCAGCCGCGGTGCCCCTCGGCCATGCGAGAGCCCGTCTACGACGTCTGGCGGCGGCCGACGAGCCTGAACACGTAGTGCCGCGAGATGGCGACAAAGCCGAGGCGCTCGTAGAGCCGGCGTGGCCAGTCCGTGGCGTCGGCGCGGAGGAACACGAGGTCGGCGCGGCCGGCGCGTCCCGCCTCCGCCGCGGCGAGGACCACGGCGCGCGCGAGGCCCCGGCCGCGGTGCTCCTCGAGCGTGACGACGTCGTCGATCTCCGCGGTCCCGGCCGCGGCGTACAGCCGGCACCACGCGACGGGCTCGCCGTCCACCAGCGCGGCGAGGCGGCGCAGGCCGGGCGCCCGCTCGGCTCGGGCGCCCTCGGCCAGCAGCTGGCGCCGCGTCTCGGGATCGCGTCCGTAGGGCGCGGTGCGCAGGTAGCGCTCTCGGGCCGGCCGCAGCTCGGCCTCGCTGACGTCGCGGATGTCCGCGGCCGGAGCGGGCCGGTCGGGCGCACCTCGCTGGACCATCACGAGCAGCTCCTCCGTGCGCCAGCCGCGGGCCTCGAGGCCGGGGCGCAGGCGGGCGCCGAGCTCCTCGTCGTCGACGACCATCGACCGGTGGCGCAGGCCGGCGCCCCCGAGCGCGCGGTCGACGGCGGCCGCGAGCCGCCGGGCGGCCAGCCGCTGCGGCGCGGCCTCGGCCCGGTACAGATTCAGATCCCACACCTGCGGCAGGCCGGGGGTGAGGATCACGGTGCCCCAGCGCGCGGGCACGACGCGTTCGGCCGTCGCCTCCGCCACGGCGCGGGTGAGCAGGCGGACGCGCTCAGCGTCCGTAACGGCGGCTACTCCTCGTCGTCGTCGGCGGTGCCCGCGCGGCGGATCACGATCTGGTCCTCCTCGATCGTGACCTCGACCGGCCGGTGGCCGGCCCAGTGCTCGGCGTAGAGCGGATCGTCCTGGACGGCGGGGTCGAGCCACAGCCCGTAGCCCTCCTCGCCGTGGTCGAACGTGCCCTCGACCGTCAGCGGGCCCTTGCGGCGCGAGCGGCCGCCGCGGCGGCCGCGCCGGCGAGCGGCGGGCCGGGGCGCTTCGTCCTCGTCCTCGTCCTCGTCCGCCTCGGCCTCCGGTTCGTCCTCTTCCTCCTCGGCGTCGGCCTGCGCGGCCTCGAGCTCGGCGGCGATCAGCGCGTCGTCCTCGGCGCGCAGGTCGATGTCGTCCTCGAACTCCGGCGGGGCAGCGCCCTCGCCGTCGCCGTTCAATCCCTGCTGGCGCTTGAACGCCTCGATCTCCTGCACCGTGACCTCCAGTTGGTGGGCGATCCAGGCATCGGTCCGCCCCTGGCGAACCCAGGTCCGAATTTGGTTGAGTTGGGGGCGGAGCGAACGACGCGCCATGCGAGGCGGCAATCTAGCGAAAAGGCCGGGCCTCCCGGGCCGGGACCTCACGGGCGGAGGGTCGAAATGCCTCGAACACGCCCCAAACGGGGAGGACTCGACGCTTGCGCTCGGCTGCGCGGACTGCTTTGATCAATGGTCCCAGGCGGCAGGGAGGCAACTGTTCGGATGCTGGTCCTTACTCGGAAGTCCAATCAAAGCATCATGATCGGGGACGACATCGAGGTGTCGGTGCTCGCGATCATGGGCGAGAAGGTCCGGATCGGAATCCAGGCCCCGCGCGACATTCCGGTGTTTCGCAAAGAGGTCTACCTCGAGATCCAGCAGGAGCAGGTCGCGGCCGGCAAGAGCCCTCGGGAAGAGGTCGACGCCGCGCTGCGGAAGCTCGGCGGGGCCTGAGCCCCGCACGAGCTCCTTCCGCGCCGGCTACGTCTCGAGGAAGCCGGTGACGGCGCGCAGGCGTCCGTCCTCGGCGACCGTCGCGTAGTCGTGGCCCGTCGCGATCCTCTCGCCACCGGCCGCGTGCAGGTGCCAGACGAAGCGCACCACGTCGTGGTGCGCGTCCGGTCCCCCGGCGAGCTCGAACCGCGCGCCCGGAAACTGCCGCTGGGCGCCGCCGATGAGCGCGTCGATGCCGTCCGTGCCCGCCCCGTCCATGAGCGGGTCGAGGTAGGTCGCGTCGTCGGCGAACGTGCGGGCGACGAGCTCGCGCCGGCGTCCGGCGTCGGTCTCGTTCCACGCGGCGATGTAGTCGTCGACGACGGAGGTCATGTCGGCCATGTCGGCCTCCTTGGGGTGGTGGGTTGACCGACGACGGTGCCAGCGCCTGGTCACCGTGTCGATTACCTGTGAAGTAGGTGCCGGCGGATCCGGCCGGCGCTATCTTCGGCCCGGATGACCGAGCTCGCCGCCCCGGAAGTCCGCGTCGGCGCGCTGCTGCGCCGGTGGCGACGGCGCCGCCGGCTGAGCCAGCTCGACCTCGCGCTCGACGCCGGCGTGTCCGCCCGGCACCTCAGCTTCCTCGAGACGGGCCGGTCGCGGCCGAGCGCGCAGATGGTCCTGCATCTCGCCGACCAGCTCCAGGTGCCGTTGCGCGACCGCAACGCCCTGCTCCTTGCCGCCGGCTACGCGCCGGCGTACGACGAGCGGCCACTCGACGCCCCCGACATGGCGCCGGTGCGCGACGCGCTCCAGCTCGTGCTGGACGGCCACGACCCCCATCCCGCGATGGTCGTCGACCGGCACTGGGACGTCATCGCCGGCAACCGCGGCCTGGAGCTGGTCCTCGACGGCGTCGCGCCCGAGCTCCTGGAGCCGGCGAACGCGATGCGCCTCGCCCTGCATCCCGACGGCGTGGCGCCGCGCGTCGCCAACCTGGCGGAATGGCGGGCGCACCTGCTCGAGCGCCTCGAGCGCCAGGTCGCCCTCAGCGGCGACGCCGGACTCGAGAAGCTGCTCGAGGAGGTCTCGGCGTACCCGGCGCCCCAGCAGCCGGACGCGGCGCCGCCGGCGCACGACGTCTTCGTCCCTCTCCGCCTCCACGACGGGGAGGGCGGCGAGCTGCGGTTCTTCAGCACCGTCGCCACGTTCGGGACGGCCATCGACATCACCGCCGCGGAGCTGTCGATCGAGTCGTTCTTCCCGGCCGACGCGCACACGGCCGAGGTCGTGCGCCGCGCGGTCGCCGCCGCCTCCTGAGCATTACCTCGGAGGGAATTGAGGCGCTTCCCTCCCGGTGGGACGGAGGAGCCATGTCCACGACCTCGCTCCTCCTCCCACCGGTCGGCGCCACCACTCGCTTCGCCGCCCTTCGACGCTGGGCGCTCCTGCCCGTCGTCTTCGCCGGCTCGTAGACGGCGCCGGCATGGGGATGGGCTCGTCGTGGCGCTGGTGCAGCGGCTGCGCTGAGCCGGCTTGTCAGGCCGCCTGGCGGAGATCCCGCTCCGGGTCGATGGCCCAGCGGGCGGCGACCTCCGCCAGCTCGCGCGTCAGGGGCCAGCGGTCGGGGCGCTCCTCGCCGTCGTGCTCGGGGTTCGCGCCCTTGAGCGCCATCGAGCCGGTGTTGTCGCCGATCGTGCGGATCGCGGCGACGTCCTCTTCGCTCAGCTCGACGTCGAGCGGGAGCGCCGCGAGGTCGGCGCGCTTCTCCTCGACGGGCCGGGCGTCCGCTCCGGCCTCCTGGATCAGGGTCGGGACGACGGTGGCGACAGGCTCGTGCGCGAGATTCCAGGCGCAGGCGAGCTGCAGCATCGTGAGGCCGCGCCGCTCGGCGATCGGCCGCATCTCCTCCATCCGGGCGCGGCCCGCCTCGACCCACCCGGGTGGCCGGAAGCCGCGGTGGTCGGTGCGGGGGAACTCGTGGCCGGGGAGGACGTCGTCGTGGAACAGCCCGCCGTAGTCGACGACGCGGGTGATGACGCTCGTGTGGGCCTGCCGGGCGGCGGCGAGGCAGAGCTCGCCGGGCCAGGGCTCGAGCGGGTTGAGGATGATCATCGCCCAGTCGATCTGGTCGCCGAAGCGCTCGAGGCAGGCGATCAGGTCGAGCGTGAAGCCGTTGGCGGGACCCGGGGCGACGCCGATCCGAGCCGCCAGGCCGGCGTCGCGCAGCGCCGCCATCCCGTCCCAGACCGCCTCGCTGGAGTAACCGGTGCGGTCGGGGTTGTGGAGGAGGAGGACGTCGAACGAGTCGACGCCGCAGCGGTCGAGGCTCCGCTCGGTGGCCATGCGCAGGTTGTCGGCGTACTGCGCCGGCGCGCGCAGCCGCGGGTCGGTGAAGCGGGGAATGCCCTTCGCTCCTTCGCTCTC
>JAOPZQ010000421.1 GCA_025964075.1 Solirubrobacterales bacterium
GTGCCCGACTGCCACGTGGCGCTCGCCCACGGCAACGGCGGCGTCCTCTCGAGCCAGTGCACCGCGCTGCTCGGCAGCGACGCGACGCGATAGCGACTAACCTGCGCCGCCGCCCATGGCCCAGATCGAGCCGCTCACCGCCCTCCACTACGAGCCGTCCGTCGCCGGTCCCCTGCAGGACCTGGTGGCTCCGCCCTACGACGTCGTCGACGGCGAGCAGCGCGCGGCGCTGGCGGCGCGCTCGCCCTACAACGTCGTGCGCATCGACCTTCCCCAGGGCGACCCGGATCCCTACGCGGTGGCGGCGGACGAGCTTGCGCGCTGGCGGGAGGCCGGCGCCGTCGTCCGCGACGAGACCCCGGCGCTCTGGGCGCTCGCCCAGGACTACACCGCGCCCGACGGGCGCATGCTCACCCGTCGCGGCTTCCTCGCGCGCGTGCGCGTCGAGGAGTACGGGGCCGGGCGGATCCGCCCGCACGAGCGCACGCACCCCGGCCCCAAGGAGGACCGGCTGCGGCTGACCCGCGCGACGCGGGCGAACCTCTCCCCCATCTTCGCGCTGTTCTCCGATCCCGCCGGCGCGACCTGGGGCGCGCTCGAGCCGGGCACGAACGAGGCCCCGTGGGGCGAGACGCGGGACGACGACGGCACCGTGAACCGGCTCTGGCGCGTGGCCGACCCCGACGCGATCGCCGCCGTCCAGGCGGCCGCGGCGCCGGCCGAGCTGCTGATCGCCGACGGCCACCACCGCTACGAGACCGCCCGCGTCTACGCGGAGGAGATCGGGGGCGAGGGCGATCACCGCTACGTCCTCATGCATCTCGTGGCGATGCAGGACCCGGGCCTGACCGTCTTCCCGACCCATCGCCTGGTCCGAGGGCTCGCCTCGGAGCAGCACGAGGGTCTCGCGAACGCCATCCGCCGCGACTGGGACATCGAGGAGATCTCCGAGGAGGACCTCGTCCCGGAGCCCGGCGACACCGTCCGGCTCGGCTACATGGACAGCCACTTCAAGCGCCCGTTCCGGCTCACGCTGAAGGACCAGGCGATCGCCGATGCCGCCCTCCGCGACCGCGCCGAGCCCTACCGGCGCCTCGACACGGCGGTCACCGAGGCGCTCCTGCTCAAGGGCGCGCTCGGGATCACCGACGAGCAGATCGACCACCTCGACGGGTTCGGCTACGCCCGCGACGCCGCCGAGGCGCGGCGCCTGCTGCACTCCGCCGAGTACGACGCGGCGTTCTTCATGGCGCCGACTCCGGTCGCGCGCGTGCAGGCCGTCGCCGAGGCGGGCGAGAGCATGCCGCCCAAGTCCACGTACTTCTTCCCAAAGGTCCCGACCGGCCTCCTGTTCAACCCCTTGGCGACGACGCTAGAGTGGCATGAGTAGCCCCCTCCCGAGGACCGCCATGAAGGCAACCGCCCGCAGGACCAGCCATTTTCAGCACGACGTCACGATCCGTGACCACCACGTCGGCGCCGACGAGCCCGAGGCCGCGGGAGGCGACGACGCCGCGCCCTCACCGGAGGAGCTCCTCGCCGCCGCGCTCGCCTCGTGTACGGCGATCACGATGGAGATGTACGCCCAGCGCAAGGGCTGGGACATCGGGGCGGTCGAGGTAGAGGCCGAGTTCACCCCGCCCGACCGCGGCTGCCCCACGAAGTTCCGCCTCGTCATGCGGCTCCCGAGCCACCTGAGCGAGGAGCAGGTCGAGCGCCTCAAGGTGATCGCCGCCAAGTGCCCGATCCACCGGACGCTCGACAGCGATGTCATGTTCGACGAGCAGATGGAGCTCGTCGAGGTCGCTCGCTAGCTGATCTGCCTTCAGCCGACCACGGTGACGCCGGCCTCGCGAAGCTCGGCCACTGCGCGCTCGTCGTCGCCCGGCTCGACGTTGACGGCGCGCGTGGCGCCCCGGTGCACGGTGACGTCGAACCCGGCGCGCTTGGCGTCGAGCGCGGTCGCCCTCACGCAGTAGTCGAGCGCGAGGCCGACGACGTCGACCCGCTCGACCCCCTGGTCGCGCAGCGCCTGCTCGAGGTCGGTGTCCTCGAACCCGGAGTAGCCGGGCTGATCGGCGTCCTGGCCCTTGTCGACGACGAGATCGATCGCGCGGGCGTCGAGCTGCGGATGGAGCTCCGCGCCCTCGGTCCCCTGCACGCAGTGGACCGGCCACCGGCCACCGCGGTCGGCGAACGAGGAATGGGCCGCCGGGTGCCAGTCGCGGGTGGCGACGACGAAGGGGGTGTCGCGCGCCAGCTCGTTGATCACCGGGACGATCTCGTCGCCGCCGGCCACGGCGAGCGCGCCGCCGGGGCAGAAGTCGTTCTGGACGTCGACGATGATCAGGGCCTCCATCGGGCGCGACTATAGAGGCGGCTTCGCGGAGCTACCTTCTTCGGCGTGTCCACGTTCGACGAGCTTCGCGACCGCCTGATCGCGCCCGAGGCGGCGGTCGAGCTCGACGCGCACGGCGGCACCGACGCGGCCGTCCTCGTCCCCCTCTACGAGCAGAACGGCGACCTGCATCTGGTCTTCACCCGTCGCCGCGAGGATCTACGGCGTCACGCCGGCGAGATCTCGTTCCCGGGCGGTCGCCCCGACGAGCCCGACGAGGACCTGATCGCCACGGCGACCCGCGAGGCGTGCGAGGAGATCGGCCTGCCGCCGGACGCCGTCGAGATCATCGGCGCGCTTCAGCCGACGTCGACGATCGTCACCGGCTACTCGATCTACCCGTTCGTCGGCGTGATCGCCCCGGGGCGGCGCTGGGAGCTCTCACCGCTGGAGGTCGCGGAGGTGCTCGAGCTCTCGCTGCGGGACCTCCGCGCCGGCTACGCCCGCCGGCGGATGCTGCGGCGCGGCCTGCCGCTCCGCATGGACACCTACACGGTCGACGGCAACCTGATCTGGGGCGCGACGGCCCGTATCCTCAGCGACCTGCTCGACAGGGTGTAAACCAGAGGGGCCAGGCCGGGTCGCCGCTGAGGACGCCCTTCCCGCCGTAGAGGGCCTCGAGGTCCTCGCGGGCCTTGAACCTGCCGTCCTCGTTGACCGCCTGGGCCCACGGGATCGGAGCGGCGCCGGGGATGTGGCCGGAGCGCTGTTCGCCCTCGTGCTCGTAGCCCGGCATCGCGATGAGCTCGCCGGAGAAACTCCTGCGGCGAGCGCACGTCGACGAGCTTCTTGCCGTTGCCAGAGGACGATCGTGTGGTCGCCCGAGATGCCTCGCGACCCGAACAGCGCGCCGAAGTCCTCGGGCCCGAGGACGTCGCGCTTGACCTGGTCCTGGAGATCCTTCTTCCAGTCGAAACCGATGGCCCCGGGGATGTGAGCCTCCTGGCAGAGCGCCGGGACCTCCTGAAATTCGACTGCGTTTACGGGATTTCGTCACGGTACAAGAGCCCCTGAACCGCCTCGAGCATCGCCGCCAGCCAGCCGTCGCGCCGCGAAGGATCGGCGTCGACGAGCCGAAACGGGATCTCCGAGTACGCGCACGCGCGAGCCACGCGCGCGCCTCCGGCCGCGAGCACGTCGGCGTCGACCGACCCCGCCGCCTCGTAGATCACCCCGCGCACGGTCGTGTCGATAGTGCGCTCGAGCAGCATCTCCAGCCGGGTGCCGTGCAGCGCGGCGACGTGCTCCGCCTCGCCCGTCGCGGACCCGAGCAGCCAGCAGAGGATCGTCGCGTTGTCGAGTGCGTAGGTGAGCGTCCCGATGCGGTCGGGGTCGCCGACGTAGCACTCGGCTCCGGTGGCCTCGATCGCCGGCCGGCGGGTCGCGTCGCGCGTCGTCCCGCGCACGGCATGGCCGTCGGCGCGCAGCGCGCGGGCCAGGGCCTGCCCGCGGCAGCCGCAGCCTACGAGGACGATCCGCGCCAGCGCTCGACCTCCGCCCTGACCTCGTCGAGCGTCACCGGGGCCAGCCCCCGGCGGCGCCGTCGCTCGTTCTTCGCGTCGAGCAGTTGCTGGAGGTCCTCCTCCGCGAGGTGGGCCTCGCGGCGCTTCTGCGCCTCGGTCATGTCCTCGCGGACGCGCTGGTGGAGCGCATGCTCGGTGAGCTCGGGATCGCCGCGGCGGCGGCGGCGCACGTTCGTGGCCTCGAGCATCTGATCGAGGTCCTCGATCTCGGCGAGCACCTTCTGGTCATAGGTGCGCGCCGGCCGCCAGTCGAGCTGGTCCGCCCCCGAGCCCGGAAAGAACCGGCCGAGCACGTAGAGCGCGACGACGAGAGCGGCGACGCCGCCCAAGATGATGACCGCGAACGGGTCCACCCCGGGGCCGAGTCTACCCGCGGCCGTCAGCGCCGGACGACGAACTGCCGGGTCTGCGCGCTCGCCTGGTGACCGCCGGCGTCGGTGGCGACGAGGAGCAGCCGGTAGGTGCCCGGCGGGAGCATCCGCTTGACCACCCTGGGCGAGAGCGTGAACCGGGTCGTGCCGGGGATCAGCCGCAGCGTGCGACTCTCGTGCTGGCTGACGAAGCGCGTGCACCGCCGGGACTTGCTCGGCGCCCGGCCGTGGAACGCGACGCACTTCGTGCCGACCTTCTTGCCGGGACGCGCCACCTGCACGGCGAGGAGCACCGTGGCCCTCTGGGTCAGGCGGATGGCCAGCTGCGCGCGCGTCGCCGGCTGGCTGTGGCGGTGCCGGCGGGCGGGGCGCGTCAGGTGCCAGCGGGTCGGCGCGAGCCGCAGGCCCGTGACCCGGACCGGCGGGGGCGGGACGGCCACGAACGCCGCGCCCACGGTCGTGTCGTCGTTCATCGTCACCGTGCACGTCCGGGCGAGGCCGGCGGGAGCGCACGCGCCGGTCCAGCCCGTGAACTGCGAGCCGGTCACCGCCGTGTAGACGAGCGTCACCAGCCGGCCGACCCCGTAGTGCTGGGTGCAGTCCGTCGCGCAGTCGATGCCCGCCGGGATGCTCGCCACCTTCCCCCGCGTGATGCCGGTCACGCCGACGGTGAGCGCCCGCATCGGCGGCGGCGCGTGGCCGGGAGCATCGAGGCGGAGGATGCGGTTGTTGCCGGTGTCGGCGACGAGCAGCGTGCCGCCGTCCGGGCTCAGGCTGAGGTTCGCCGGCTCGATCACCTGACCGGCGCCGTTCCCCTCGCCGGCGAGCGGATCCCAGGTGAACCCGCCCGTGCCGTCGGGCGTGCCGCGGATCACCCGCGCGCCGTTGGCCGTCTGGCGGCGGCGCTCGCTGACGTAGAGCGTGCCGTCCGGCGCCGCGGCGAGGCCGTTCGGGTGGTCCCAGTGCTGCTCGTCGGGCGGCGGCGCCACCTTGAGCCCGGTCGCGGCGTTGACGATCGAAGCCGCGTCGGCGACGTACACCGCGGTCTGCCCGTCCCAGGCGACCGCGACCGGGTGGTTGAGGCCGCTCCGGACCGTCGTGCGCGAGCCGTCGAGCTGGATCTGCAGCACCGAGCCGTCGCCCGAGTCCGCGACGTAGACGCTGGCGCCCGGCCCCCCGGCGATGTCCGTCGGCGACGAGAGGCCGTCGAGCGCGCTCGAGTAGAGCACCGATCCGTCCGGCCCGAACGCGGTCACGCGGCCGTTGCCCGTGTCCGCGACCCAGAGGGTCCCGGCCTGGTCGTAGGCGACCGCGTTCGGGGAGGAGAACTGGCCGGGCTTCGAGCCCGGCGCGGCGAACCCGGTGTCCCTGCTGACGTAGCCGTACTCGAGGGCGAACGTCCCGTCCGGCGCGAAGCGCGCGACGCGGTCGTCGAGCGTGTCGGCGACGACGATCCCGCCGTCGGGCACGAACGCCGCCCCCCGCGCGCGGGTGAAGTAGCCCGGTCCGCGGCCGGCCGTGCCCCACGCCGCAGTCACCTCGCCGGTCGCGTCCACGACCTGGATCCGGTCGTTGGCGGTGTCCGCGACCGCCACGCCGCCGGCGGGATCGCTCGGGTTCGCGGCCACCGCGCGGACGATCGAGAACAGGCCGACCCGATGGCCGTTCCCCCCGAACGTCGCGGTGAACTGGAGCGTCTTTCCGTCGAAGACGTTGACACGGCCGTTCAGGTTGTCGGCCACGAACAGGTCACCGGGGGTCCGGCCGTCGACTGCGACGTCGTAGGGGAACTGGAACTCGCCGGGACCGTTGCCCTGTGTGCCGAAGGACGTGAGGAGTCGCAGGGAGACGCGGGCGAGCACGACGACGCGGTGATTCCGGTCGTCCGCCACGAACAGGCGCGTTCCGGACGCGTTCACGGCGAGCCCCTGCGGCTGCGCGAGCCCGATGCCGGGCGCGCTCTGCGTCGGCGCGCCGAGCGGGGTCATCGTCGCGAGGCCGATCGTGAACGCGGCGACGCGGTTGTGCCCGTTGTCGGCGACATAGACCTTCGGCGGCGTCGTGGGCGTGGGCTGGTAGACCGCGATGCCGCCCGAGGCGATCCCGGTGATCGAGCGCGCGCCCCCGCTCGTCAGCCGCAGGACGGAGCTGTCCCCGAAGGTGGCGACGAAGCGTCCGTCGACGGTCGAGTAGACCTGCACGCGATCGTTCTCGGAGTCGAGGACGTAGAGGTGCTGGCTGTGGTCGATGGCGACGCCGCCGATGACGCCGAGGCGCCCGGGCTCGTGGCGAGAGGCCCGCTGGCCGAGCGTCCACAGGAACCCGCCCGTCGCCGTGAACGCCTGCACGCGGCCGCTGTACTCGTCGCCGACGACGACCATCCCGTTCGTCGGGTCGATCGCAACGGCCTGGGGGAACCGGAAGACGCCCGGGGCGTCCGGCGCCTCACCGACGGCGCTCGGCGTCAGCGGCGGCGGCGCCGCGGCGCGTGCGGCCACCACGGACGCAAGCGAAAAAAGGCCCGCCACGAGGGCGAGCACGAGTCTGAACCGGTGGAGCACGGCGGCGGATCTTCCCATTAGATGGTTGATTTCGCGGCCGAGTGTGCCTGGGGCGGATGCCGGGCGGATGCCGGCCGGGGGAAGCAGGAAGAGGACAAGA
>JAOPZQ010000434.1 GCA_025964075.1 Solirubrobacterales bacterium
GCGACGATGCGGGGCGAGACCGAGGTCCGCCGGCTCGACCTCGCGAGCCTCGCCTCGGTCCGCGAGTTCGCCGCCGGCTGGGACGGCGGGCTGGACCTGCTCATCAACAACGCCGGCGTGATGGTGCCGCCGCTCACGCGGACGGCGGACGGGTTCGAGCTGCAGTTCGGGACGAACCACCTCGGGCATTTCGCGCTCACGAACCTCCTCCTCGAGCACATCACCGGGCGCGTCGTCACCGTGTCCTCGACCGGACATCGCATCGGCGAGATCGACTTCGACGATCTCAACTGGGAGCGCCGACCCTACAAGGCGTGGCGCGCCTACGGGCAGTCGAAGCTCGCCAACCTCCTGTTCACGGCCGAGCTTCAGCGCCGGCTCACGGACGCGGGGTCCGCCGTGCTGGCGACGGCCGCCCACCCTGGCTACGCCGCGACCAACCTGCAGTTCCACAGCGGGCGCCGGGCCCTCGACCTCATCTCGGCGGTCGGCAACCGCGTGCTGGCCCAGGACGAGGAGGGCGGGGCGCTGCCCACGCTCTACGCCGCGACCGCGGACATCCCGGGCAACAGCTTCGCCGGACCCGGCGGCTTCATGGAGCAGCGCGGCGCGCCGAAGCTCGTCGGCCGCTCCGCCGCGGCCGGGGACGTCGACGTCGCCCGCCGCCTCTGGGACGTCTCGGAGGAACTGACGGGCGCGCGGTTCCCGCTCGGCGCCCCGGCGGGCGCCTAGATGGTGCTCATCGACGTCGACGACTTGCACGCCCGCCTGGGCCGCGATCGCTCGCTCGTCCTGCTCGACGTGAGGTGGTCGCTCGGCGATCCGCACGGCCGCCGCCACTACCTCGAAGGGCACATCCCGGGCGCCGTGTACGTCGACCTCGAAGCCGAGCTCTCGGGGGCGCCGTCGGCGGTCGCGGGGCGCCATCCCCTCCCGACCGTGGACTCGCTCCAGGCCGCCGCGCGGTCGTGGGGGATCGATGCCGGCTCGCCCGTAGTCGCCTACGACGACGCCGGCAACCTGTCGGCAGCGCGGGCGTGGTGGCTGCTGCGCTGGGGCGGCCTGTCCGACGTGTCGCTCCTGGACGGCGGGCTGTCGGCATGGCGCCGTGCCGGGCATGCGATCGAGTCCTCGGCGGTGACTCCCGAGCCGGGCGACGTGACCCTGACCGCGGGGCACCTCCCCGTGCTCGACGCCGACGAGGCCGCGCAACTGGCGGTCGACGGCATCCTGTTGGACGCACGCGCGCCCGAGCGCTTCCGCGGCGACGCTGAGCCGATCGATCCGAAGGCCGGTCACATCCCCGGCGCCGTGAGCGCGCCGGCGGCCGGGAACCTCGACGCGGACGGGGCGTTCGAGGACGCGGCGGCGCTCGCGGCGCGGTTCCGCGCGCTCGGCGTGGACGGCTCACGACGCGTCGGCGCCTACTGCGGCTCGGGAGTGACCGCCGCCCACGAGATCGCCGCGCTGGCGATCGCGGGATTCGACGCCGCGCTCTACCCGGGCTCGTGGTCGCAGTGGTCGAGCGACGAGTCGCGGCCCGTCGCGGTCGGCGACTGAAGCAGCGCCGCGCTCTTCCCGCCGAAGCGTCGCCGCCGGCTAATAGCGAACCGGGCTCGCCTGTCGCGCCGGCCACACGGAGCTGGCGTGACCGTCGATCGTGGTGCCGCCGAACCCGAGCATGGGCGCGAGCTCGGCGTTGTTGTCGGCCGGGAAGTCGAGCGTGGGCTCCGAGGCCGCGTCGAGCGCGGCGATCTGGGCGTCGCTCAGCGTGACGTCCAGCGAGGCCAGGTTGGCGCGGAGCTGATCGATCGTGCGGGCGCCGACGAGCGTCGACGCGACGCCGGGGCGGCCGCGGACCCATGCGAGGGCGACGGCGGCCGGGCTCGCTCCGACCTCCGAGGCGACCTCTTCGAGGGCATCGATCACGACCCAGTCCTCCTCCGCCGGTCCGCCCATCACTTGTCCGCGCTTGGTGTCCACCGGCTCCGAGCCGTTGCGCGAGTACTTCCCGGAAAGCCGCCCGCTCTTCAGCGGGCTCCACGGCATCGCACCCATGCCGTGCGCCTGCGCCATCGGGAGGAGCTCTCCCTCGACCGTGCGCTCGAGGAGCGAGTACTCCAGCTGCATGGCGATGATCGGCGACCAGCCGCGGAAGTGCGCGATCGTCTGAGCCTCGGAGGCGACCCATGCGGGAACGTCGGAGAACCCGATGTACCGGGTCTTACCGGCGGTCACGAGGTCGTCGAGCGTGCGCAGCGTCTCCTCGATCGGCGCGGTCCGATCCCAGTTGTGCAGCCAGTAGATGTCGACGTAGTCCATCTGCAGCCGTCGCAGCGACTGCTCGAGCTGCTGGACGACGGCCTTGCGCCCCGCGCCGCCGCCGTTGGGATCTCCGGTGTAGAGGTTGGCGAAGAACTTCGTCCCGACCACGACGCGGTCGCGGTCCGCGCGGCGCGCGGCGAAGAAGTCGCCGACGATCTTCTCGGAGTGGCCGTTGGTGTAGATGTTCGCGGTGTCGACGAAGTTGCCGCCGCGGTCGAGGTACTCCGCGAGGATCGCTTCGGAGTCCGCCACGCTGGCGCCCCAGCCGCTGTCTTCACCGAAGGTCATGGTGCCGAGGGTCAGCGGGCTGACCCGCAGTCCCGAGCGGCCGAGTGTGATGTAGGCGTCGAGTGTCATGGCTTCAGGACAGCACCGATGGCCGGCGCGACGGTAGATCGATGCTGCTCGGTTCTTGCACGATCCTGTCAATCGTGCGCGTATCCGGTGACTGCGTGCTTGACTGGGGGTCGTGGACTCGCTCGGCCAGCTCAAGGCGCTGATCGCGCGCCACGCCGGCGACGGCGTCACGCGGACGATGCTCGACGGCGTCGTCGTGATGTCTTCGGACACGACGACGGACCCGCTGGGCTCGATCGCCGAGCCGGTGCTGGCGGTCGTGGCCCAGGGCGTCAAGGAGACCGTGCTCGGCGAGCGCGTCTTCGCTTACGGCGCGGGCCAGTTCCTGGTCGTCCCGGTCGACGTCCCGGTCACGGCCCATATCTCCCACGCGAGCGCCGCCGAGCCGTTCCTCGGCTTCGGCCTCGTGCTCGAGCCGGCGGCGATCGCCGCCCTCCTGCTCGAGTCGGCGCCGGGCGAACGGGGCCCGGCGCGGCCCGCCCGGATCGCGATCAGCGACGCCAGCCCCGCGATGCTCGACGCGATCGTGCGCCTGCTGGGGCTGCTCGATCATCCGGAGGACGTCGGGGCGCTGGCCCCCGCGTTCGAGCGCGAGATCCTGTGGCGGCTCGTCACGAGCGAGCAGGGCACGATGGTGCGCCAGATCGGGCTCGCCGACAGCCGGCTCTCCCACGTCGGCCGAGCCATCCACTGGATCCGCCACCACTACGCCGAGACGCTCCGCGTCGAGGACCTGGCGAGCCTGTCGGCGATGAGCGTCTCGTCGTTCCACCGCCACTTCCGAGCCGTCACCGAGATGACGCCGATCCAGTTCCAGAAGCAGATCCGGCTGCAGGAGGCCCGCACCCGGCTGATCGCCCAGCCGCGCGACGTCGCCGGCGTGGGGTTCGCCGTCGGCTACGACAGCGCGTCGCAGTTCAGCCGCGAGTACCGGCGGCGCTTCGGCATCCCGCCAGGGCAGGACGCCGCCCACCTGCGCGAGGCGGCCGCGCCGCGACGAGGCCGCTCGGTCGCGGTCCTGCCCTAGTCCAGTTGCCGCCGTACGCCGGTGATCGCCTTCGCCTATCAAGTGAGCGGACCGGCTTGTTGTGCGGCCGCGTGGCGCTGGTTGGCTGGCCTCGTCCATGCCCGAAGCGCCGACCGGCAAGCCGCTTGCACCGCGCCGCGCCCGCGGCGCGCGCGCGTGTGTGGCCCCGCTCGCTCTCGTCGGACTCCTTGCGTGCGCGGCAACGGTGGCTCCGACCGCGGCGCGGGGGTACACGCCGGTGGCCACGGTCATCCAGGACGACGCCATCCTGCTGCACAGCGACGACGCCGGGGTGAAGGCCGCGCTCGCGCAGATCAAGAGCCTGGGCATCGACCGCGTCCGCATCACCGCCGGGTGGTCGGTCATCGCCCCGCAGCCGGACTCGCCGACGCCTCCCCACTTCGACGCCACCGATCCGGGCGCCTACCCCACCGGCAACTGGGCCAACCTCGACCGCGCGGTGCGCCTCGCCGATGCCGCCGGCCTGAAGACGATGATCGACATCGCGTTCTGGGCCCCGCGGTGGGCCACCCGCGACGACCCGTCGACCCCGGATCGCCCTCGGACGGACATCGACGCCCGCCAGTACGCCCGGTTCGCCCAGGCGGTCGCCCGGCGCTATAGCGGCACGTACATCCCGCCGACGCCGGCGGCCGGCCAGGCCACTCCCCCGCCGGAGCCGGGCTCGGCCGGCGACCTGCTCCAGACGCTGCTCGGCAGGAGCTCCCGCCCGGCAGCCGCGCCCGCGCCCGCGCCCGCGCAGTCCCGGCTGCCCGCCGTGGACATCTTCACGATCTGGAACGAGCCCAACCACCCGGGATTCGTGCTGCCCCAGTGGGCCCAGGTCGACGGGCGGCGGGTCCCGCGCTCGCCGGACATCTACCGGGCGATGGTGCGCGCCGCCTACCCGGCCATCAAGGCCGTTGCTCCAACGGCCAAGGTCCTCATCGGTGGGACCTCGTCGTACGGGTCGAGCACGCCGGGCCGTGGCGGCATCCCGCCGCTCCTGTTCCTGCGGCGACTCGCGTGCGTCGATGACCGCCTGCGCCCGATCACGACCGGGGACTGCGCGAACTTCAAGCCCCTCCCGGGGGACGGCTGGTCGCATCACCCGTATTCGCTGCGCACTCTGCCCAGCGCGACGCCGCGTGACCGGGACGACGCCCCGGTCGCCAACACACCACGGCTCGCGCGCCTCCTCCGCCGGCTCGTGGCGGCTGGGCGAGTAGCGCCGGGAGTCGCCAACCTCTACATGACGGAGTACGGCTACGAGACCAATCCGCCCGACCCGAAGGCGCTCTTCTCGCCCCAAGAGCAGCCGCGACTCCTTGCGTGGGCGGAGTCCATCGCCACACGGACGCCGCAGGTGGTCATGTGGCCCCAGTTCCTGTTGCGCGACCGCCCCGGCGATCCCGCGGGGCCGCGAATGCGGCCGTTCGGCGACTGGCAGACGGGCCTCTTCTACGCCGACGGGAGTCAGAAGCCAGTCGTCGCCGACTTCCGAACACCCACGTTCGCACGCTGCGTGCGCACTGGGAGGCGGCGGGTCGTCGAGATCTGGGGCCGGGTGCGTGGCGAGGACCGACGCGAGACCGCCACGGTCGAGAGTCGGTTGGCCGGCCCCACCGGGCACGGCGGCTGGGTTACCCAGGCGAGCATGGCGACCCCACGCCGCCGCACGCGGGGGGCCGCGCGGACGATCGTCGCTTTGCCCGGCGCGGCGATACGCCGCTACGTCGCCTGGCGCCCGCGGGAGGAACTGCGCCTGCGATGGACGGTCGCCGGCTCGACCGACACGTCGATCGTCGCGGTCCGCGCGTCCTCGTGCTGAGGGTTTCGCGTGAGTTGCCCACACATACCGCGATCCTGCCGGGAGACCCTGCGTCTACGGCCGGGGAAGGCCATGCCCCATCACGTACAGGTAAGCCTCCCAGAGCTCGCTGTCGGCCTCATGGGCGTCCCGCGGGTGGTGGTAGCAATGGGCGCCGATCGCGTTCGCGAGGTCGTCGCGCTGACGCCGATACGCGTCCCGCTCGGCGATCAGCCGTGCGAAGCGCAGCAGCCGCGTGTCCGTGACGGTCGGCTCCATCGTCAGGCGGTCGCGCCCACGCGCGCCTCGGTGCGCTCGAGTGCCTTCGCGAGACATGTGACTTCCGGTGAGGTGTCCACATCGACCGTCATCAGAAGACGACCTGGGGACGGTAGATGTCCAGCCACGTGGCGAGGTCGAGCGCCTGCTCGAGCCCGCTTCGGGCGGCGGGCGTGATGACCTCCGGCGCCTGCGCGACCGCATCCTGCAGGCTGTGGCGGTCCATCAGCTCGAAGAGGCCATGCGTGCGGTCGGCGAGCAGCTCCTCCACCTCCCGCTGGATGTCGCGGACATAGCGGGGGTCCTGAGTCGACGGATACGGACTCTTCACCCGCTCGACGACCGACTCGGGAAGGACGTCTCGCGTCGCGCCCCGCAGGAGGCTCTTCTCGCGACCGTCGTAGGTCTTCAGCGACCACGGCGCGTTGTAGACGTACTCGACGAGCCGGTGATCGCAGAACGGCACTCTGACCTCGAGGCCGACCGCCATGCTCATCCGGTCCTTGCGGTCGAGCAGCATGCGCACGAACCGGGTCAGGTGCAGGTAGCTGGAGATCCGCATCCGGCGCTCGAGGTCGCTCTCCGACTCGAGGTGGCCCACCTCGGCGATCGCGCGCTCATAGCTCTCCCGCCGGTAGCCCACGAGATCGAGGGTCGACTGGACATCCGGGCGCAGCATCGCATCGACGGCTTGGAACGGGCCCGTATGGATCGCGAGCCACGGGAAGTCGTGCGTGCGCTGGATCACCGGGTCGTGGAACTGCTTGTAGCCGCCGAAGATCTCGTCGGCGGACTCGCCGGAGAGCGCGACCGTCGACTGCTCCCGTATCGCCTTGAAGAGGAGGTAGAGGGAGGCGTCCATGTCGCCCCACCCGCTGGGGATGTCCCGCGCGGTGATCACCCTGCGGCGCACCCTGGGGTCGGCGAGCTCCTGGTCGTCGAGCACGATGTCGGCGTGCACGGAGCCGACGTGCGCGGCGACGTCGTGCACGTACGGCGTGTCCGGGGTGGCGCGCAGCTCGTCGGGCTTGAAGTTCTCTGTCTGCCCGACGAAGTCGACCGCGAAGCTGCGCACCCGTTCGCCCTGCTCGCCGAGCTGCGCGGCGGCCAACGCGGTGATCGCGCTCGAGTCGAGTCCACCGGACAACAGCACGCACCGGGGCACGTCGGCGATGAGCTGGCGTCGCACGATGTCGTCCAAGAGCTCGCGCACGTGGTCGACGGTGGCGTCCCGGTCGTCGGCGTGCGGCCTCGTCTCCAGCCGCCAGTAGCGCCGCTCACGGAGGCCGTCGGCGTCGACGGTGAGGATGGTCCCGGGCTCGACCTCGTGCATTCCCGCCCACACCGCGCTGCCGGGTGACTTGACGTTCGCGAACAGCTCTCGGAGCCCGTCGGCGTCGACCACTCGCTTGGCGTTCGGGTTGGCGAGG
>JAOPZQ010000444.1 GCA_025964075.1 Solirubrobacterales bacterium
GCAGGGGCAGCGACCCGGACACCCCGCACACGAGCGAGGCGACGGCCAGCAGCGCGAAGCCCCCTGCCCCGGCGCGCGCCGGGCCGATCCTCCGCGCGAGCGCCTCGGCCGGCAGCAGGGCAACCGCGAGCACCACCGTGTAGACCGCGAGCACCGCGGCCACGCCCTGGACCGTCGTGCTCAGGTCGTGGAGGAGCTGCGGCAGCGCCAGCGTGACGATCGACGCGTCGGCAAGCCCGAGGCCGGCGGCCAGGGTCACGGCGGCGGTGCGGAGCTTCATCCTCAGCTGAGGATGCCAGGCGCCTGCCGCCCGCCGCATGCACGGCCGGTAGAGTCGCGGCGGGGACTGGCGAACGGAGGCGGTCATGGAGCGACGGCGGTGGATCCTGGTGGGGACGGTCGGGCTGGTGCTCGCGGCGGCGCCCGCGGCGCGCGCGAACACGCCGCGCTACGCGAGCGTCGGCGGAAACGGCACGGCCTGCACGTCGGCGACGCCGTGCAGCATCTCCGAGGCGATCAACGGCGACGCCACGTACAACCCGGTCCAGCCCCACGACGAGGTCGTCGTCGAGCCCGGCACCTACGGCGGCGGCGGCGTTGCGCTCACCTCCGAGCTCCGCGGCCCGCCCGGGGTCCCGCTAACCATTCACGGAGTCGCGGGCTCGCCCCGTCCGGTGATCGTCTCGAGCAGCATCGGCCGGGCGCTGTCCCTCCGCGACCCCGCCAGCACCCTCAGTCACGTCGAAGTCGACCAGACCTCCGACAGCTCCTACGCGATCGACGTCATGCAGGGCTCCGCGAGCGACGTCGTCGCCCGCGCGTTCGGCACCAACGGCGTGGCCTGCGACGTCGTCGGCAAGCTGCAGGACGCGATCTGCGCGGTCAGCGGCGCCGGCGCGACCGCCGTCCAGGCGTCCGTCACCCCCACCCCCGCCGCGCCGACGACCTACGCCACGACGCTCCGCGGCGTGACCGCGTGGGCGATCGGGCCGACGTCGCAGGGCATCCTCGTCCAGGCCGGCGACAACACCACGATCAACCTGACGGCGACCAACACGATCGCGCACGGGACGACCGCCGACGTCGACGTCGAGAGCGCGACGAGCACCGGGAACGCGAGCGCCGTGATCGACCACTCGAGCTACGGGACCGTCACGCACAGCGCCAGCCGCGCGACCGTCACCGCGGCCGGCAGCGCCACGAACGTGGCGGCTCCCGCGCTGTTCGTCGACGTCGCCCACGGGGACTTCCACGAGATGGCGGCCTCCCCCACGGTCAACGCCGGCGCGACGGATCCGGCCGGCACGGACGTCTTCGGCCTGCCCCGCACGCTGGGACCGGCGCCGGACATCGGCGCCGCCGAGCTCGCGCAGGCGCCGACGGCCGCCGCGACCGGAGCGACCACGATCACCGACAAGACGGCGACGCTGACCGGCATCGTGAACCCGGAGGGCCTACCGACGACGTTCCACTTCGTCTACGGGACGACCCAGGCGACCGGGAGCACGACGGCGTCGAGCTCCGCCGGCGCGGTCGCGGCCGGTCATCCGGCCACCGCGGCCGTCACGAAGCTCCGCCCCGGCAAGACGTACTTCGTCCGCCTCGTCGCGACGAACGCCGGCGGCACGACGGTCTCGCCCCTCGCCGGGTTCAAGACGCTGACCACGTTCAAGGGCCTGACGATCCGCACCAGGCGCGTGCGGCCGTCGGCGTCCCACAAGGTCAAGCTCTCCGTGGCGTGCCCGAAGGACGCGCCCACGCGCTGCACCGGCACGCTGACCCTGACGCTGGGCTCCCACCGCGTCGGCCGAGCGAACTTCCGCGTCAAGGCGGGCAAGACGGCGGCGCTGACGCTCAAGCTCGCGGCGCGCGCCCGGGCGTCGCTCGCGGCCCACGCCACCGTGCGCGTGCGGGCGACCGCCAAGGCGAAGGACGGCGCGGGCCGCTCGAAGACGACGAAGCGAACGGTGACGCTGACGCGTTAGGTCAGCCGCGCGCGGCGGCCTTCTCGCTCCGCACCACGTCGAGCTCGCCGTCGGCGAGCCGGGCGCGCAGCACCTTCTTGTCGAACTTCCCCGTGCTCGTCTTCGGGACCTCGTCGACGAACGCGAACGCCTCGGGCACCCAGAACTTCGCCACGCGGGCCGAGAGGTGCTCGCGGAGCGCGTCGGCATCGGGGGCGTCTTCGCCGGCGACGATGCACGCCAGCGGGCGCTCGATCCAGCGCTCGTCGGGCATCGCGATGACCGCGGCCTCCGTCACGCCGGGGTGGGCCATGAGCTCGTTCTCGAGCTCGACCGAGGAGATCCACTCGCCGCCCGACTTGATCACGTCCTTGGCGCGGTCGGTGAGCCGCAGGAACCCGTCGGGCGTGATCGCGCCGATGTCGCCGGTGCGCAGCCAGCCGTCGTGGAACTTCTCGTCGCCGGTCGGGTCCTCGTAGTAGCCCGAGGCGACCCAGGGACCGCGCACCTCGACCTCGCCGGTCGACTCGCCGTCCCACGGGACCTCGTCCTCGCCGTTCATGAGCCGGAAGTCGACGAGCACGGACAGGCGCCCCCCG
>JAOPZQ010000446.1 GCA_025964075.1 Solirubrobacterales bacterium
GTGTAGTCGAAGCTCGGGAGCTCGAGGTCGGCGAGCGCGGCCATCGCACCGGACTTCTACCGGAGCGGGCGCAGCCGTGGCACCAGCGCCGCGGCGGCGGACGAGACCGTGACGTGGATCGCCGTCGGCCCGCGGACCCAGGCGATCAGGTTCTCCGCGGTCAGGCGGTCGAGCACGAACTGGAACGCCTGCGCCTGGGCGGGGCTGCCGTAGCGGCGCGCGACATCGAAGGTCCAGCCCGACGCGCGGCGCACCGTGAGCGGGGTGACGGCGTGCGACAGCGCGTGGACGCGCGCCGCCACGTAGACGAGCATCGCGCGGGCGCCGGGCTGGACGGCGCCGACGCGGGCGCCGTAGCGGAGGTACAGGCGGCCCGGGCCCGACGGCAGGGCGACGTCGGACGCGGCCGAGCTCGCCTCGGTCGGCGGATGCAGCACGTCCTCGCCCGACGCCTTCTCGGTCTGGAGCGTCTGCTCGCGCCGCAACGCCGCCGGATCCGAGCGGTAGGCAGCCATCAGTCGCTCGGCGGCGAGGATCTTCCAGTAGTACAGCGAGGACTCGTCGCCGAAGGAGGCGAGCAGGCGCCAGGCGGCGGGATGGCGGTCCGGCGCCGAGTCGAAGTAGAGCTGGGCATAGCTGGGCTGTCCCCCGCCATAGGCGGCGATCACGTTCTGCAGGTTGCCGATCCCCATGTGGTAGGAGACGACGGCCAGGTCGGGGCGGCCGAGCTTGGCGGCGGCGATCTTCAGGTAGCGGACGGTGCCGGCGAGCGCCTTGGCCGGGTCGAAGCGTTCGTCGACGCGCCGGCGCCGGGCCTCAAGCCGCCGCACGAGCGCGGCGTGGCCGCCGGCCCGAGCGCGCGTCAGGGAGCGCGCCACCCGCCTCGACGCGGCGAGGTCGACGTGCATGCCCAGGAGGTTGACCGCGGTCTCCGCGAGGATCTGCGTGAGGCCGGCGGCGCCGGAGAGGACGTTGCCGGCGACCACGTCCGGCTGCCCCGCGCTCTCGAGGAAGACGATGCCCTCGAGGGTGTTCGGGTCGATGCCGCCGGCGCGCCCCGCCGCGTCGATCACGGGCCGCAGGCGCGCGACGCGCCCGGCCGTCGCCACGACGCCGCCCGGGCTCCGCACGAAGAGGATGTGCGCCTCGCCCAGCGCGGCGCTGGCGACGAGGCCGCCCTCGCGGGCCGGCGAGTACGCGAACGGGTCGTCGGTCGGGACCTTGAAGCCGGGGCCGGGGAGCAGCACCGGCTTCGGGTGATGGCCGCCGCCGCTCCGGAGGATGAGCGCGAGCACGAGCACGACGATCACCGCTGCCATCCCGGCGAGCACCAGCGTCCGGCGACGGGGGTCGAGGCTGCGCACATACCCGGACCGCGACATCGAGGCCTACGGTAGCCGCCGGCAACCTCGGTCGCGTCCGCGCCGGCCGGTGGAATGGGCGCCGTGGACGAGGTCGCCGCCTGCGAGCGCCGCTTCCGCCGCGCGGGGCTGCCGTTGCTGATCGAGGACTACTCGGCGCGCGACGACGTCTTCACGCGTGCGGTGCCGCTCCTCGGGCTCGTCTTCGCCGGCGAGGTGCTCGGCGCGGTCGACCTGAAGTGGTCGTTCCTCGCGAACATCGCCGCCGCGGTCGGCGGCGTGGCGATCCTGCTCGGCACGCTCGCGCTCGTCAACCGCGCCGCGGGGCGCCCGACGCTGGCGCGACCCGATCGCGTCGGCCGGGTCGAGCTCGCGGCGTTCGTCGTCGTTCCGGCGGTGCTCCCCCTGGCGTTCGGGTTCCAGCCGGTCAGCGCCGCGGTGACGGCGGCGGGCAACGCGGCGCTCCTCGCCGTCATCTACGGCGTGGTCGGATACGCCCTGCCGAGCATCGTCCGCTGGGCCGCCGCCCGCCTGCTCGCCCAGCTCGCCGCCTCGCTGGCGCTCCTCAGCCGCGCGCTGCCGCTGCTGCTTCTCTTCGCCGTGCTCCTGCTCTTCACCACCGAGATGTGGCAGGTGTTCGCGTCGGTCTCCCGCGCGGCGCTCGCGGCGATCGCCGTGCTCCTCGTCGTGTTCGGCGCGGTGTTCCTGGCCGCGCGGCTGCCGCGGGAGGTCGAGCGGCTCGAGCGGGAGGCCGGCGCCGGCGGGCCGCCGCTGACGACCCGCCAGCGGCGGAACGTCGGCCTCGTCCTGTTCGTCTCCCACGGGCTGCAGACGCTGGTGGTCGTGGTCGCGGTGGCGATCTTCTTCACCGCGTTCGGCGTGCTCGCGATCACTCCGAAGGTGCGGGACACGTGGACGGGGACCGGGATGCACCACGTGATCTTCTCCGTCCGCCTCCTGGGCGAGCGGATGGAGCTCTCGGAGGAGCTGTTGCGCGTGGCCGGCGCGATCGCCGCGTTCTCCGGGCTCTACTACGCGATCGCCGTCCTCACCGACTCCGCCTACCGGGAGGAGTTCCTCGACGAGATCACGGCCGAGCTGCGGGCCGTGTTCGCGGACCGGCTCCGCTATCTGGAGCTCTTGCGGCAACGGCGAGGAGCCACGCCGCAATCCCCGTGATCACGGAACCTGTCACAGGTTCCACCCCTCTACCGTCTACCAAGGCATGCCGGACACCTCCCTGGTACGCGCCGCCCAGTCGGGTGACGCGCTCGCCCTCGATCGCCTGCTCGACGAGCTGGCGCCGTTCGTCTTGCGCATCTGCCGCGGTATCGCTTTGAATCACGCCGATGACGCCGCTCAAGAGGCCCTCCTGGCCATCGTCCGCAACCTCCGCTCGTTGCGTGAGCCGCGGGCCCTGCACGGCTGGGCCCGCCGGATCGCCACGCGCGAGGCCGTGCGCGCCGCCCGCTCCCTGGGCGGCGTCGCCGAGTTGCCGCTCGAGGTCCCGGCGTACGGCGATCCGCTGCTGGGGGTCGAGGTGCGCGACCAGCTCGAGCGCCTGGATCCCGCCCAGCGCGCGATCATCATCCTGCGCGACCTCGAGGGCCTCAGCGAGGAGCAGGCGGCGGAGATCCTCGGCGTCGCCCACGGAACCGTGAAGTCGCGCCTGCACCGAGCGCGGGCCCGGTTCCGCGAGGAGTGGCTCGCGTGAGCCTTCAGGTCCTCGACCCCATCGAGCGCCTGCACGTGATCGCGGCGGGGATCCCCGGCGCCGCGGTCGTCGAGCGCGTGCTCGACGCGCCGTTCGACGCCGTGTGGGCGACCGCGACGGACTTCGAGGGTGCGCTCAGCTGTTTCGAGGTCAGCGTCAGCGGCGCCCGCGTGGTCGAGCGCGACGGGGACCGCGTGACGCTCGAGTCCCGCGTGCCGGTTCTGCGGTTCCGCCAGCGGGTCGACATCCACCTGCGCGAGGGATGGTGCCTGATGCAGGGGCGCGGCTTCGTGGCGGGCATGGCGGCCCGGCCCGAGGGCGACCGGACGCGGTTCGCCCATCTCGAGGCCGCCCGTGTCCCCGGCGCTCGACTCACCCAGCCGTTGATCAGGGCCAAGATGATCCTGACCCGCGAGCTCCGCCGGATCGAGAAGCTCGCTCGCGCTCGCGGCTGACCGGCAAGGGCGCTAGCGTCGCCGGGGATGCGCGCGCTGCGAGCGACCGACCTGAACGGCCGCCTGCCGCTCGACGACGACCTCGTGGTGGAGGCCGACAACCTCGCGGTGCTGCCGCTGCTGCCCGACGGCGCATTCGACCTCGTCTACATCGACCCGCCGTTCAACACGGGCCGGCCCCGCGTGCACCGGACGCTGCGGACGGTCGCGGATCCCGACGGCGAGCGGACGGGGTTCGGGGGGCGCCGGTACCGGTCCCGTCTGCTCGAAGCCCTGGCCTACGACGACGTCTACGCGGACTACCTCGGCTTCCTCGCGCCGCGGCTCGAGCATGCCCGCCGCCTCCTCGCCCCCCACGGGACGCTCTACTTCCACATCGACTACCGCGAGGCGCACTACTGCAAGCTGCTCCTCGACGAGCTCTTCGGCCGCGACGCGTTCCTCAACGAGATCGTCTGGGCCTACGACTACGGGGGCAAGCCGCGCGATCGCTGGCCCGCCAAGCACGACACGATCCTCGTCTACGTGCGCGAGCCGGGCGCGCACCACTTCGACGCCGACGCGGTCGACCGCGAGCCCTACATGGCACCGGGACTCGTCACGGCGGCCCAGCGCCAGCGGGGCAAGCGCCCGACCGACACCTGGTGGCACACGATCGTGGCCACGTCGGGCCGCGAGCGCACCGGCTACCCGACGCAGAAGCCCGAGGGCATCGTCCGGCGCATGGTGGCGGCGTCGTCGCGCCCCGGCGGGTGGTGCCTGGACTTCTTCGCCGGCTCCGGGACGCTCGGCGCCGTGTGCCGCCAGCTCGACCGGCGCTTCGTGCTCGTCGACTCGAACCCCGACGCCGCGGCGGTCATGCGACGGCGGCTCGGGACAGCATCTGCCTGAGGTCGAGCGCGTTGCGGGGCGCGTACGCGCTCCAGTCGTTGTTGAAGTAGATCCAGAACGGGACGCGGCGGCGCCACTCGTCGAGGCGCTCGGCCCAGCTCTCGAGCTCGGCGCGCGAGTAGTTGCCGCCGCGGCCGCGCCGGCCGTGATGGAAGCGGACGAAGCCGAAGTCGGCAGTCTTGACGAACGGGTCCTCCGGTCGCCCCGCGCGATCGCCGACGACGAGGGCGACGCCGTAGGCGCGCAGCACCTCGAACACCTCCTCGACGAGCCAGCTCCGGTGCCGCAGCTCGACGGCGTGCGCTCCCGCGGGCAGGGCCCGCAGGAAATCGGCGAGCCGTCCGGTGTCGCGCTGGAAGGAATCGGGGAGCTGCCAGAGGACGGGTCCGAGCTTGCCGGCCTCGATCATCGGCGCGAGCGGGTCGTAGAAGCGGTGGATGCCGCGGTCGGTGTCCGTCAGGCGCTTCATGTGAGTGAGGTAGCGACTCCCCTTGACCGCGAACGTGAAGTCGGGCGGCGTCTGCTCCACCCACCGGGCGACGGCCTCGCGCTTGGCGAGGCGGTAGAAGGTGGAGTTGACCTCGACCGTGTCGAACACCGTCGCGTAGTGCTCGAGCCAGCGCCGCTGGGGCAGGCCCTTCGGGTAGAACGCCTCCCGCCAGTCCGCGTACTGCCAGCCCGAGCAGCCCACGCGAACGGGGTGGCGCGCTTCGCGCGCCGGCGGGCTCACACCGGCAGGACGGCCTGGAGCGGCGGGTACGTGAGCCGTCGAGTGGCCGACGGTCGCGAGCCTCACCCCACGCGCGCTCCCTTGAGCTGGGGCAGCACCTGCTCGGCGTACGTCGAGATCGCGGCGTGCGGGTCGTCGCCGGAGATGTTCATCAGGGCGACGACGGTCGCGCCCATCTCCTCGATCTGGCGAATCCGCGCGACGTGCTCGTCCGGATCGGCCGTGACGATGAAGGACTGCTTCAGCTGCTCGTCGGAGACGGTCTGCTGCGCGTGCTCCTGCATCGCCCGCGGATCGTGCCAGTCCTCGACGTAGAACTCATCCGGTTGCGCGGCCTTCCACACGTTCGCTCCGGCGAGCGCGCGCTCGTCGTCGGGCGCCCACGAGAAGCCGACGTGGAGGATCACCTCGCCGGGCTCCCGCCCCGCGTCGTCGGCCGCCGCCCGGTAGGCGTCGATGATCTGCGGGGCGGACTCGGGGTCGGCCAGGGTCCAGACGCCGTCGCCCCAGCGCCCGGCCACCGCCGCGGCCTGGGGCCCGAACGCGGAGACGTAGATCGGCGGCCGCCGCTCGGCGCGGGTGTGGAGGTAGGCCTCGGTCGTCTTGAAGTACTGGCCGCGGAAGGTGAGCCGCTCGCCGTCGAACAGTCGCGAGATGATCTCGAGCGCCTCCTCCATCCGCCCGATCTGCTCCGCCACCGGCGGCCAATCCATGCCGCACGGGACCTCGTTCAGCGCCTCGCCGGATCCGATGCCCAGGTACGCCCGACCGGGATGCATGTGCTCGAGCGTCATGAACGCCTGCGCCACCACCGCGGGGTTGTGACGGAAGACCGGCGCCGTGACGCCGGTGCCCAGCGGCATCCGCTCGGTCGCGTTCCCGATCGCGCCGAGCAGCACCCACGCGTGACCGGCGTGCCCCGGCTCCCACCAGGGCTGGTAATGGTCCGAGACGACGAGCCCGTCGAATCCCGCCGCCTCGGCCTCGACGGCCTGACGGACGAGATCGCCCGGCGGGAACTGCTCGGTCGCGCCGGCGTAGAAGAAGCGAGTGGAGGTCATGGGCATCCGGGTACCCGGGTTCCGGCCGGTGCCCACGATCAGTCCCGTGTTCGCGACCCGCGGCGCGGTCAGGTCGTGACCGACGGGCGGTAGGTCCCAAACGTCCAGAGATGCCCCTCGGGGTCGCGCGCGGAGTACTCGCGCGAGCCGTAGTCCTGGTCGGCGAGCTCGCGGACGATCTCGGCGCCGGCCTCCCGGGCCCGGGCGTAGTGGGCGTCCGCGTCGTCCACGATCGCGTAGACCGACTGCGTCGAGCCGCCGAGCGCGCGCGGCGTGGAGACGCCGACCTGATCGTCCCTGATCGAGCCGAGCATGATGCCGCCGGTTCCGAAGCTCATCTGGGCGTGGACGACGGAGCCGTCGTCGCCCGGCACCACGAGGCCCGGCTGGAAGCCGAAGGCGCGCTCGAGCCACTCGATGGCGGCGGGGGCGTCCTCGTAGCGCAAGCAGGAGTAGAGATCGGCGGTGGCGGCGACGGTGGTCATCGGGTCCTCCTCGTTCGGTGTGTCGCCCACGCTACGTCCCCCCGCCGCGGCCGTCTTGGACGGAATCGATCAGTGCCCGGAGACGCCGCCGCCGTCGGGGAGCAGCCGCTCCACGAACCCGGTGGGCGTCGTCCCGGCGAACTCGCGGAAGTCGCGGTTCAGGTGGGCCTGGTCGTAGTAGCCGCACTCGTACGCGATCTCGGCCCACCGGGGCCGCTCCTCCCGGGCGGTCAGCCCGATCACCCGGTGGAAGCGCAGCACCCGGGCGAGCGTCTTGGGCGGGAGCCCGATCTGCTCGCGGAAGCGAACCGTGAGATGTCGGTGGCTGCAGCCGAGCTCGCCCGCGAGGGCGCCGATGCCGACCCGGCCGTGGGTCGCCTCGAGCCGTCGCCACGCCCAGGCGACGTCGGGCGAGCAGCGCGGCGCCTCGGCCAGCCGCGTCGCGATGATCGCGTCGAGCAGCGCGAAGCGCTCCGTCCAGCCGCCGGCGTCGTAGAGCATCTCGGCGAGGAGCGCCCCGGGCCGGCCGAGCGCGTCCTCGAGCGCGACGACGCGGTTGGTGAAGGCGCTCATCGGCGCCCCGAGCACGCGGAAGGCGCCGAGCGGCGTGAGGTTGACCTGCATGCCGTGCTGCCGGCCCGAGGAGGTCGTCGCGTAGGTGTCGTGCAGGCCGGCGACGAACGAGCCGAACCGCCGCTCCGGCTCGCCGAGCTCGGGGAACGCCACGTCGATCGCCGGGCCGAAGCTGACGATCAGCGTGGCGCCGCCGGACGGGAGCTCGCGGCGCCGCGTGAAGCCCGTCGTCTGCTCGACGTACCCCGTGTAGCCGGTGACGTGGGCGCGCAGCCGCGGGTCCGGGTCCGCGCGCGCCATCTCCCACCAGCCGAGCGGCGAGTCGTGGCTGGCGTAGTGCACCCTCGGGGCGCTCACGCCCCCGAGGGTACTGCCGTCAGGCGGCTTCGACGACCGCCGCGTCGGCGCGCTCCGCCTGGCGCGCCGGGCGCGTGCCGCGCAGGGCGCTGACGGCGACGACGGCGCCGAGGAAGGCGAACAGCGCCGCGACGACGAACGCGCGGTGGAAGCCGTCGGTGAGCGCCGTGCCGAGCGCCCGATGGGCGGCGAGGAGGCCGTTCGTGTGGGCGGTGGCGACCGACGACAGGATCGCCAGGCCGAGCGCGCCGCCCATCTGCCGCGAGGTGTTGACGAGCCCCGAGGCGAGCCCGGCCTCGCGGGCTTGGACGCCGCCCATCGCGGCGATCGTCACGGGCACGAACGCGATGCCCATGCCGCCGGCCACGAGCAGGGACGGGGCGAGCACGTCCCCGAGGTAGCTCCCGGTCGGCGAGATCTCGGCGAAGAGCAACAGCCCGGCGGCCTGGGCGAGCATCCCGACGATCAGCAGCGGCTGGACGCCGAACCGCTGGACGAGGCGCGAGGCGACCGTCGAGCCGACCATGATCGAGAGCGTCATGGGGACGAACGACAGGCCCGCCTCGATCGGCGTGAAGCCCAGCACCTGCTGGAGGTACAGCGAGACGAAGTACCACATCCCGAACATCGCCCCGCCGAGCAGGAACACGATGACGTTGGCCGCGCTGAGCACGCGCGAGCGGAGGATGCGCAGCGGCATCAGCGGCGCCGTGGCGAACTTGCCCTCGATCGCCAGGAACGCGGCGATGAGGACGACGCCGCCCACCAGCGAGCCGAGCACGCGGGCCGAGCCCCAGCCGTCGACGTCGGCGCGCACGATCCCGAAGACGATCGCGACGAGGCCGAGCGTGACGGTGACCGCCCCCGCGACGTCGAAGTGCCGCGTCTGGCCCTCGGCCTTGCTCTCGACGATGTAGCGCGTCGCGAGCACGGCCGCGGCGATGCCGATCGGCACGTTGACGAAGAGGATCCAGCGCCAGCCGACGAGGTCGGTGAGTACGCCGCCGAGCAGCGCGCCCGTGGTGCCTCCCGCGGCGCCCATCGCGCCCCACACGCCGAGCGCGCGGTTCCGGCTCGACCCCTCCTTGAAGGTGGTCGTGAGGATCGCCAGCGTGGCGGGCGAGACGACCGCTCCGCCGAGGCCCTGCGCGGCTCGGGCCGCGATCAGGGTCGTCTCGTTGTGGGCGATTCCGCCGACGAGCGACGCGCCGGCGAAGAGCAGCAGGCCGGAGATGAAGATGAGGCGCCGGCCCAGCAGGTCGGCCGCGCGGCCGCCGAGGAGGAGGAACCCGGCGAACGTCAGCGTGTAGGCGTTCACGACCCACTGCAGGTTCGTCGCCGAGAAGTGCAGGCCGTGGCGGATCGCGGGCAGCGCGACGTTCACGATCGACACGTCGAGGATGACCATGAACTGCGCGACGCACGCCAGGATCAGCGTGGGAAGCGTCGCGCTGGCGCGAATGCGCGCCGTCACGACTTCGAGGGCTCGGGCGCCAGCTTCGGCGCCGAAACCTTCGGCGTGGGGCGCTCGCGCGTGGCGAGCTCGTGCAGGTAAGTGGCGACGAGGCCGCGCACGCTACGGTTGCTGCGGGCTCGGGCGGCGCTGATTTGGGTCTTCGACTGGGCCATGTGGGCGGGACTCCTCAAGGTCTTGTTCGACAGGAATCGTATCACAAGTACGATGAACGTCGAACCTTGGGAGGGTCGTAATGCAACACCTTTCCAACCTGATGCACAAACCGCCTCGGCCCCGGGTAAGCTCCCCACGAGATGGCCTCCACCGAGCTCGAACCGCGCCGCGACGAGGCCCGGGCGCTGGGTCGTCTGGCGTTCGAGGAGCTCCGCGGGGCGACCGGGGGGATCGGCGCGATCCACCGCGGCATCGCCGAGCGCGTGTTCCGGCTCGTCGGCCCCGGTGCGCGCGTCACCGAGCTCGCCCATGAGGCCATCGCCGGCGGCGTCTACTCGGCCGTCGGCGGTGCGGTCGAGCTCGTGGGGCGCGCGGCCGACGCGACGCTCGAGCGGACCGGCGCGACGGAGCAGACCCGGCTCTCGAGCACGCCGCGAGGCGCCGCGGCGATCGCGATCGTCAACGGGCTGATCGGCGATCGGCTCGAGCGCGAGGGCAGCGAGCTCGTCGCGCCGATGGCGGTGCGCGTCGACGGCGAGCCGGTCACCCCTCGCCGGGCCGAGCTCGCCGCCGCGTTTCCGCACGCGACACCGCGCCTCGTCGTCTTCCTCCACGGCCTGATGGAGAGCGAGTTCGCCTGGCGGCTCGGCGCCGACCGCCAACCGGACGACGCCGGTGCCGCCCGATCCGGCGAGCCCGGATGGCGAGCGGGCGGCCGACCCGCAGGCGCCACCTACGGCAGCCGCCTCGCCGCCGACCTCGGCGTGACGCCCGTCTACGTCCGCTTCAACACCGGCCGCCACATCTCCGAGAACGGTCGCTCGCTGGCAGACCTGCTCGAGCTCCTCGTCGCCGAGTGGCCGGTGCCCGTCGGCGAGGTCGCGCTCGTCGGCCATTCGATGGGCGCGCTCGTGGCCCGCAGCGCCTGCCACTACGCGATGGGCGACGAAGCCCGCTGGGTCCGCCGCGTGCGCCACGTGGTCTCGCTCGGCTCGCCGCACATGGGCGCGCCGCTCGAGCAGGCGGTCCACTACGCGAGTGCCGCGCTGCACTCGCTGCCCGAGACGCGGCCGTTCGGCGCGTTCCTGCGGCGGCGCAGCGCGGGGATCCGCGACCTGCGCCAGGGCTCGCTCGTCGACGAGGATTGGAAGGACCGCGAGCCCGACGCGTTGATGGCCGCGGCCTGCCAGGAGGTGCCGCTGCTCGACGGCGCGACGCACTGCTTCGTCGCCGCCACGGTGACACGCAGCCCGCGCCACCCCGTCGCCCGACTGATCGGCGACTGGCTCGTCCTCGAGGCGAGCGCGTCAGGCCGCAGCAAGGCGCGGCGCCTTCCGTTCAAGGCCGAGCACGGGATGCACGTGGGCGGCGCGCACCACCTCGCATTGCTGAACCACCCGGCGGTCTACGAGCGGCTGCGGGAGTGGCTCGCGACGCCGCCCCCGGTCCAGCGCCGGCGACTCCTCACGCGCTAGCTGGCTCCGGCACCTGAGTGTGCTCGGTGGCGCCCTCGGTCGCGGCCGGCGTCTCGGGCGCGCGACGCCCGAGCTCGATCGTCGCGGCGGCGCCCAGCACGCCCGCGGCGAGCTGCGCCAGCGCGATGAGGTCGCCGGACTTCTCCGTCCCGAGCAGGTGGTCCAGCGAGAGCGGACCGGGCCCCGCGGCCGCGATCGCGAACACGGAGGCCATGAGCACCGCGTTGTACTCGTAGCCCTGGTTGGCCGCCCACGGCCCGTTCTTCGCGTGGACCTTGTGGATCGCGACGGTCATGGTCCCCGTGATCATGCTGGCGCCGACCGGCGTCAGGAGGCCCGTCACGAGCATCGCGCCGCCGCCGGCCTCGGCGAGCCCGGCGGCGCTGGCATGGACCTTCCCCGGGCGTAGGCCGAGGCTCTCGAACATCTGGCCGGTGCCCTCGATGCCGCCGCCTCCGAACCACCCTTTGAGCTTCTGGAGTCCGTGGCCGACGAAGAACGCGCCGACGACGACGCGCAGAACGGTGATGCCGAGCTTCATGGCGCTGCTCCTCGATTCGCTGTGAACGCCGTGTACCCAGATCTAGGCCAAAACGAGTCTCGGACCAGCCGATCCCGAGCTGCCGGCAGCGCGGTCGAGCGCCCGCCCCAGCTACGATGGCCGACTTATGGGCCGCCTGCGCCTCCGCGCCGGAGACCGGCGCCTCCTGATTCCACTGGTCGTTCTCGCGTGCGCGAGCGCGTTCGTCGTCCAGTCCGTCGGTTGGGCTCAGACGTCGTACCTGGCGCTGACCAAGGCGTTCGCCCACGGCACGGCGCAGATCGATCGCAACCAGTGGGAGACCCGCGACAAGGCGTGGTACAAGGGGCACTTCTACTCCGTGAAGGCGCCCGGCGTGGTCGCCCTCACCCTGCCGCTCTACGAGCTCCTGCACGTCACCGGGGCCGAGAAGCTCGCGCATGACGCACGCGTGACCGGCGAGAGCGGCGGCGCCCAGCCCTGGGCCTACCGCGGCCTGCAGGTCGCCAACTACGGCGGGAGCCGGGCGCGCGCGATCGCCACCCGCAGCGCGATCGAGGACGACGCGCCGATGGCGTGGATGCTCGGCCTCGTCGGGGTGGTCCTTCCCGGTCTGCTCCTGCTCGTGATGGTCTCGCGATTGGCGAATCGCGTCGCGCGCGGCACCGGTCCCGCCGCGGCGCTGACCCTCGGCGCGGGCACGATGATGCTGCCGTTCTCGACCCTGCTCTTCTCGCACGTCCTCAGCGCCGCGCTCGGCTTCGCGGCGTTCGCCCTGGCCTGGCGAGAACGCGACGGAGCGCCCCGGCTCCGGCTCCTCGCCGTCGCGGGGCTCGCGGCCGGCCTGGCGATCACGACCGAGTACCCGCTCGGCATCGCGGCGGTGATCGTCGGCGGCTACGTCCTCGCGCGCAGGGACGGCGGCCGGGTGCGGCGGGCCGTCCACTATGGCGCCGGAGTCGTGGCGGGCGTGATCCCGCTCCTGGCCTACAACGTCTGGGCGTTCGGCTCGCCGTTCCACATGTCCTACGCCGACGCGGTGGCGGAGCAGGGGAAGACGGGCCACGCCACGCTCGGACTGAACGACGGCGGCCTGTTCGGGATCACCCTTCCCCGGCCGAGCGACGCCGTGGCCCTGCTGTTCAGCGGCCGCGGCCTGATCACTCTGACCCCGATCGTCGTGATCGCGGTCGCGGGCGTCGTCGCCATGCACCGGGACGGGCACCGCGCCGAGGCGCGCACGATCGCCGCCATCGCCATCGCCTACTTCCTCTACGTCGCCGGCTACTGGCTCCCCTTCGGCGGCGGCTCGCCGCAGTCGCGGTTCCTGATCCCCGTCCTGCCGTTCCTCGCGATCGGCCTCGGCCCGGCGTGGCGCCGCTGGCCGGCGGTGACGCTGGCGCTCGCCGTCGTCTCCGCGACGACGATGACGGTCGCCACGATCAGCTACCCGATGATCGGCGGCGACGACCCCGGCGAGTGGGCGCACCGTCTCGTCGACTGGCACCTCTACCAGCACACGCTGCTCGACATCACGGGGGTCGCGCACGGCATCGCGGCGATCGTCCCGTTCGTGGTGCTCGTCGCGCTCGCGCTCGGCCTCGGCGTGCGCACGCTGGCCGCGCGCCACCTCGTCCGGGGCCTGCGCTGGGCCGGCGTCGCGCTCGTGGCGTGGGCGGCGGCGGCGGCGATCCTGCCGAACCCGCTGGGCTGGGCGCCCTGCACGCAGAAGGTCAACCTGTGCTCGACGACCTCGGCGGCGAGCGGCAACGTCGCCGACATGCAGCTGTTCGGCACGGCCGCGGTCGCCGGCCTGCTCGCGCTGACGATCTCGTGGGTCGCCGCCCGGCGGCTGTCAGCGCAGGAGGTAGACGAGCACGCCGGCTCGACGTTCTCGCACGAGCCCGAGCCGGCGCAGGCCGGCGCCTGAGACCGCCGTCCGCTGGCGGAAGTCCGGGTGGACGACGACGCTCCGCACGCCGAGGCGGCGGAGCAGCCCGACGGAACGGGCGTCCGGGAACGTCACCACGGGCCGCATCAGCGTGACGAACTGACGCGGGACGAAGCTGCCGCGGCCGTTGACGAGCTCGGGGAAGCCGTCGGTCGACCAGA
The DNA here is from genome assembly GCA_025964075.1 of Solirubrobacterales bacterium. GTDB lineage: Bacteria > Actinomycetota > Thermoleophilia > Solirubrobacterales > Solirubrobacteraceae > JAOPZQ01. Next base: position 13,365 of record JAOPZQ010000446.1, read on the forward strand.
GCACGAAGCGGCGGTTGTCGAACGCGCCGAGCGGGAGGTGCAGCGTCGGCGCCGGCACGCCGCGCTGGCCGGCCGGCGCGGTCGGCACCGTCGGATGGGGCGCCCACCCCCACCCCTCGGCGAGGACGGC
>JAOPZQ010000447.1 GCA_025964075.1 Solirubrobacterales bacterium
GGCGCTCGCCGCCCCGCCCGGACCGCCGCCGTTGAAGCCGCCGGGTCCGCCCGTCGCGCCGCAGCCGGCGGGCCCTCCTCCGTTGCCGCCGACCTCGACGAATAGCGTCTGGCCCGGCGTAACCGAGAGCGTCGCCGACACGGTCGCGCCGCGGCCCCCGTGATTGCCGACGCACGCATCGCTCCCGTGGGCGCCGATCGCGGTGACGTTCACCGCGTGCACGCCGGCCGGCACCGTGCACGACTGCTCGCTGCCCGTAGACGTGAACGGCGTGGCGGTGCACGGCGCCGCCTGCGCCGTGGCCCCTCCGCTCAGCGCCGCGACCCCCGCCGCGCACAGCACCAGCACGACTTCCCGACCCCTGCGCACCATCACGCCTCCCACGCTCGACTCACCCCCGCTCGGGGGATCGTACGCCCGCCGCGCGCCCTCGTGGAACTAATCTGAGCGGCGATGCACTACAAGCGGATCATCCCCTGCCTCGACGTCGACGCCGGCCGTGTCGTCAAGGGCACGAACTTCGTCGACATCCGGGACGCGGGCGACCCGGTCGAGCTCGCGGCCCGCTACGACGCCGCCGGCGCCGACGAGCTCGTCTTCCTCGACATCACGGCGACCGCCGACAAGCGCGACACCGTCGTGCAGCTCGCGCGGCGGACCGCCGACGACGTGTTCGTGCCGTTCACGATCGGCGGCGGCATCCGGTCGGTCGAGGACGCCCAGGCCGTGCTCGACGCGGGCGCCGACAAGGTCTCGGTCAACTCCGCCGCCGTCGCCCGGCCCGAGTTGATCGACGAGCTCGCGGCGCAGTTCGGGGCGCAGTGCGTGGTACTGGCCATCGACGCGAAGGCGCGCGTTGACGGCGGTTGGGAGGTCTTCGTCGCCGGCGGCCGCACCAGCACGGGCAGGGACGCGGTGGCGTGGGCGGCGGAGGGCGTGCGGCGCGGCGCGGGGGAGATCCTCCTCACGAGCATGGACCGCGACGGCACCCAGGACGGCTACGACCTGCCGCTCACGAGCGCGGTCGCGCAGGCCGTCACCGTTCCGGTGATCGCCTCCGGCGGCGCCGGAGAGCTCGACCACCTCGTCGCGGCACTGGACGCCGGGGCCGACGCGGTCCTCGTAGCCTCGATCCTCCACTACGGCCGCTACTCGATGGCCGACGTGCGCGACCACCTGACGGCGGCCGGCGTGCCGATCCGCCCGCGCTAGCGCGCGGTCCAGCCGAGGTCCATCGTCACCGGCACGCCGGTGAAGGCGCGCCCGCCCGGGCCGATCAGGAAGGCGACCGTCGCCGCCACCTCCTCGGGCTCGATCAGTCGCTTCACCGCGTGGGGCTGCAGGATCACGTCGTCGAGCACGCGCTCGGGATCGACGCCGTGCGCCTTCGCCTGGTCCGCGACCTGGCTCTCGACGAGCGGAGTGCGGACGAAGCCGGGGCATACGGCGGTGGCCAGGATGCCGGCCTCGCCGCCCTCGAGCGCGAGGGTCCGGACCAGCCCGAGCACGCCGTGCTTGGCCGATACGTAAGCCGCCTTGTAGGGCGAGGCGACGAGCGCGTGCGCGGAGGCGATGGCGACGAAATGGCCGTCGCCGCGCTCGGCCAGCGCGCTCCAGGCGTGCTTGGCCAGCAGGAACGGGCTGGTGAGGAGCAGCGCGAGGATCTGGTCCCAGCGCTCCTCGGGAAAGTCGCGGATCGGGGCGACGTGCTGGATGCCCGCGTTGGCGACGACGACGTCGAGCCGGCCGAAGCGCTCGAGCGCCGCGGCGACCGCGCCCGCGTTGCCCTCCCGGGTGGTCAGATCCGCCTGGAACGCCGTCCCGGGACCCTGCGGATCCGGGCGGAGGTCGACCGCGAGGACGTCGAGACCGTCGTCGCGCAGTCGGCTCGCGACGGCGCGGCCGATGCCGCCGGCCGCGCCGGTGACGAGGGCTACGCGGCGCTCGCTCGTCACTTGTGCCGCCCGCCCTGCGTCGTGCGCCCAGGCTTCGTCGCCTTCTTCTGGGCCGGGAACGCCGACTTCGGCGCGCCCCGCGGGATCAGCTGGTAGAGCGTCGAGTAGCCGACGAGGTAGAGGCTCCGGTCGTCCGACACCGCCGGGTTGAACGCGCCCTTGGGGAAGCTGAACAGTCGCCGCCCGGTGCGCGACGAGAGCCCCGCGGTGCCTCCGTTGCCGCCGATCCCGGTCATCCCCAGGTACGAGTAGTAGACGACGTTCCCGATCAGGACCGGCGAGCCGGAGATCTTGCCGCCGGACCTGTGCTGCCAGCGGACCGCCCCCGAGCGGGCGTCGAGCGCGTAGAACGTGCCGTCGTAGGAGCCGATGTAGACGGTCGGCCCGAGGCCGCTCACGTTCGCGACGGCGGCGGAGGAGTAGACGTAGCCGCCCGTGCGCTTGGCCCACGCGAGCTTGCCCGTCTGCGCCGCGAACGAGTAGACGCGGCCGTCCGTGTTGCCGAGGAACACGCGCCCGAATGCGACCGCCGGTGTCGAGTAGAAGTTGCCGGAGCCGAGGCCGAAGCGCGCGCCGTTCGTCCCCACCGACCACACCTCGTGCCCGTTCGAGGCGCGCACGGCGTGCATGTGACCCGAGTAGTCGCCGAAGTAGAGGATTCCACCCGAGAGCGCCGGGCCGCCCTTGACCGCGCCGTTCGCCTTGTAGGTCCACTGCGGCCGCCCGTCCTTGGCGCGCAGGGCGTACACGGTCCCGTTCTCCGAGCCGAAGTAGAGGACGCCGCCGTGGAGCAGCGGTGAGGACTCCGCCCGGCTCGGCAGCGTGCGGGACCAGAGGATCTTGCCGTCGCGCTCCCGCATGGCCACGATCCGCCCGCGCTGGCCGCCGTCGAACCCGAGCAGGAGATCGGCGTAGACGACGCCGTGGCCCGTCGCCGGCGAGGACGCCGCGAGGCGGCCGAGCTTGCGCTTCCAGCGCACCCGGCCGCTCGCCTTGTCGATCGCGTAGAGCGCGCCGTCGTTCTTGAGCTCGTAGAGCGAGGTGCCGTCGATCACGGGCGGGAACTCGAGCAGGACCGAGCCGCCCAGCGTCCAGCCGGACCGGAACGGCGGCTTCAGCCAGGCCGGGACGTCGAGGAACCTCGTCCGCGCGGCGTCGTAGCCGTAGACCGGCCACGAGAACGTGGGCAGCTCAGGTGCCTTGACGGGCGGCTTCGGCACCGTGGCGGGCACCGTGAACCCCGGGAGGTTGGGATGGGATATGTCGCCGGGCTGGCGGAGGAGGCGCCACGCCGCAACGCCGACCCCGGCGAACAGGACGACGACGATGGCAACGACCACCTGCCACCGCGGCCGGCGACCGCCGGGCATGGGCATGACGGAGAAGGCTACAGGCGGCGAAGATATGGATCCCATGAAGCGTAACGACCTCCTCGACCGCCTCCGCGCGCTGCCCGGCGGCAGCGCGCTGCTCGACGCCGTGGCCGACGAGCCGGGCGTGCATCTCGTCGGCGGCGCCGTCCGCGACCTGCTGCTCGAGCGCGACCCGATCGATCTCGACCTCGTCGTCGAAGGCGCCGCGGTGGCGGTGGCGGTGGCCGAGCGTCTCGCCGTCCGTCTCGGCGGCGCCGTCGACGCCGAGCACGACCGCTTCGGCACGGTCTCCGTGCGCGCGTCCGAGCGGCGGTACGACCTCGTGATGGCGCGGGCGGAGACCTACGCGCGTCCGGGGGCGCTCCCCGACGTCCGACCGGGGACGCTGAGCGAGGACCTGCACCGGCGGGACTTCACCGTTCACGCGCTGGCGTTGGCGCTGGGGCCCGCGGACCGCGGGAAGCTCGTCGCCGTCGAGCACGCTCTCGACGACCTGGCCGCCGGCCGCCTCCGCGTCCTTCACGACGGCAGCTTCGAGGACGACGCCACGCGCGTCCTGCGCCTCGCTCGCTACGGCGCACGGCTCGGGTTCGCGCCCGAGCCGCACACCGCGGAGCTCGCCGTGGCCGCGGTCGCCGGCGGCGCGGTGGCGACCGTCTCCGGCCAGCGCCTGGGGACGGAGCTCCGGCTCGCGCTCCGGGAGCCCGATCCGCTCGCCGCGCTCGAGCGTGTCGGCGAGCTCGGCGTCGATCGCGCGATCCACGCCGGCCTCGGTCTCGACCGCGGCCTCGCCGAGCGCGCCCTCGCGCTGCTCCCCGCCGACG
>JAOPZQ010000484.1 GCA_025964075.1 Solirubrobacterales bacterium
CCGCCGGCTGCCTGATCGACCTGGGCATCGAGAACAACGTCGTCACCAAGTCGGGTTCGTTCTTCTCCTACGGCGACGAGCGCCTGGGGCAGGGCCGCAACAACGCCAAGGCCTACCTCGAGGAGCACGAGGACGTCGCCAAGAAGATCTCCGACGAGATCTACGACGCGCTGGGCCTGAGCAACGAGTTGGTCAAGGAGATCGACCGGGACGGCGAGCCGCCCTCGCTGGAGGCCATCGAAGGCCAGGCGGCCTAGCGGCTCATCGGTCCAGTGAGCCTGACTGCTGCCGACCCGGGCGCGCGCCTCCAGCACGCCCTCGACCTCTCGTTCCGCTACCTCGGGCGCCGCGACCGCACGGTCCTCGAGTTGCGCCGCTACCTCGAGGGCAAGCGAGTCGAGCCGGCCACGATCGAGGAGGCCCTCGCGAGCCTGCACGAGCAGGGCTACCTCGACGACGCCCGCTTCGCCCGGCGCTTTGCCGCCGACAAGCGGGAGCTCGAGCATTGGGGCGCCGAGCGGATCGAACGCCGGCTCGCGACCCTCGGCATCGATCCCGACGTCCTCGGCGCCGCCCTCGGCGGGCGCGAGCACGGGGAGGAGCTCGCCGCGGCGCTCGAGGTGCTCCGCCGCCGCTTCCCGTACCTCGCCGACGATCCACGCGAGCGCCGCCGGGCTCTCGGCGTGCTCGTGCGCAAGGGGTACGACGTCGAGCTGGCCGGGGACGCGATCCGCGCCCACGCCCGCGGCGAGTAGACAGCTCGGTGACGGCCGTCAGCGGCCCGCGTCCTGGGGGATGCGGGCGGAAACATGCGCTCGTTTGCGGCGCAACGGTTCCAGTACTACGATCCACGCAGCGAACGATCGGCCCGCGAGGGCCTGAAAACACCAGCAAAAACCGGCCTTTTACCCACTTCGGACCTTCAGTGCCCACGGCTTTCCATCGACGAACTCGCGGCCCCGACTCGGCATTCGGCTCGCTTCGATTCAGATCCTGAACGCCGACTGAAGGGCGGCATCCGCCGCCGCGTCCCAACCAGCCTCCGTGCCCTCGCACGGCCGGTCCGCCGCTACCGACAATCGAAGCTAACCGGACCTGCGCCCGGCCGCACCCCGGGTCGCGAGGGAGAGGACACGGCAATGGAAATCGTGATCGCGGCGGCCTTGCTGGCGGGGGGACTGATCCTTGCCGCAGCCGTCTACCGCCGCACACCCGCGGCCGCGGGGTCACCGGCGCCCGGTGGCGTCGACGCGGCCGAGGTCGACGCCGACCTGCGCGAGCGCCGCGGGGAGATCGTGCGGATCGAGGAACGGATCCTGTCCAAGGAGGAGAGTCTCGACCTGAAGCGCACCGAGCTGGCGCGCCGGGAGCAGGCCCTCGACGACCGCGCCGGCCAGCTCGAGCTCGCGCAGGAGGAGCTCGCCGCCGCCCAGGCGGACCACCAGCGCGCGCTCGAGCGCGTCGCCGGCCTGACCGCCGCCCAGGCCAAGCAGGTCCTGCTGAAGCAGATCGAAGCGCAGGTGCGCCACGACTCCGCCCGCCTCGTGCGCCAGATCGAGGAGGAGACCAAGCGCGACGCCGATCGCCGCGTGCGCAACATCCTCGCGGTCTGCATGCAACGCCTGGCGGCCGGCCACGCCGCGGAGACCACCGTCTCCGTCGTGCAGCTCACGTCCGACGACATGAAGGGCCGGATCATCGGCCGGGAGGGCCGCAACATCCGCGCGCTCGAGAACCTCACCGGCGTCGACTTCATCATCGACGACACACCGAACGCCGTCGTCCTCTCCGGGTTCGACGGCGTGCGACGGGAGGTGGCGCGACTGACCCTGGAGAAGCTCCTGCAGGACGGCCGGATCCACCCGGCGCGGATCGAGGAGATGTTCTTCCAGGCCAAGTCCGAGCTCGACGACCACATCGTCGAGCTCGGCGAGCATGCAGTGCTCGAGGCGAACGTCCAGGGGCTCGACGCCGAGCTCATCAAGATCCTCGGCCGCCTGAAGTTCCGCACGAGCTACGGGCAGAACGTGCTCGCGCACTCGATCGAGGTGGCGCACCTCGCCTCGATGATGGCCGACGAGCTCGGCGCCGGTGCGACGACCGCGCGCCGCGCCGCGCTCCTGCACGACATCGGCAAGGCGGTGAGCCACGAGATCGAGGGCCCGCACGCGCTCGTCGGCGGCGACCTCGCTCGCCGCCACGGGGAGCCCGAGGCGGTCGCCCATGCGATGGATGCCCACCACAACGAGGTCGAGCCCCAGACGGTGGAGGCGGTCATCGTCCAGGCGGCGGACGCGCTCTCCGGCGCGCGGCCCGGAGCGCGCGGGGAGTCGCTCGACCAGTACGTCAAGCGCCTGCGCGAGCTCGAGCACCTGGCATCCCGCCACGTCGGCGTCGACAAGGTCTACGCGATGCAGGCGGGGCGCGAGATCCGGGTGATGGTCACGCCGAGCGCGCTCGACGACGACGGCGCGGCGCTCCTCTCCCACGAGATCGCCCGCGAGATCGAGAAGGAGCTCGAGTACCCGGGGCAGATCAAGGTGACGGTCATCCGGGAGTCGCGCTCGGTCGAGTACGCGCGGTAGCCCATGCGCGAGCTCCGGTTGATCTCGGCGCCGTTCCACGACGGCGTCCCCAACGTGGGAATGGGCGCGGGCGCGGCGCTCCTCGCGGGCGACGAGCTCCTGCGCGACCTGCTCGCCGGCGCCGGGTGGACCGTGCGCGGCGAGACGATCCCCGCCAGCGACGCCCGGCGGCCGGAGATCGCGCGCTCGATGGAGGTGATCCGTCGGCTCGCGGCCCGCGTGCGCGAGGCGCGCGCCGCGCGGGCGTTCCCGGTCGTGCTGGCGGGCGGGTGCAGCACCTCGCTGGGGACGGTGTCCGGCCTCGGACTGCGGGCGCCCGGCGTCGTGTGGCTCGACGCCCACGCCGACTTCGACACGCCCGACGACAACATCTCCGGCTTCTTCGACGTGATGCCGGTAGCGATGCTCACGGGCTCGGGGTGGGCCGCCCAGGTCGCGTCGATCCCGGGCTTCCACCCGCTCCCCGAGGAGCACGTCGTGCTCGGCGCCGTGCGCGACCTCGAGCCCTACCAGGCCGAGCGCCTGTCGTCCTCCGCCGTCCGAGTCGTGCCGGGCGAGCTCGACCTGACCGCTTTCGCCGCCGCGCTCGACGCGCTGGTCCCAAGCGTGGACGGCGTCTACCTGCACGTCGACCTCGACAGCCTCGACGTCACAGCCGGGCGCGTGAACGAGTACGCGTCGCCGGGAGGCCCGTCGCTCGAGCGCCTGATCCTCGCGATCGACGCCGTCTTCGACCGCCTGCCGGTGGCCGCCGCCGCCCTGACGGCCTACGACCCGGCGTTCGACGGCGACGGCCGGGTGCTCGCCGCCGCTCGCGCGGTCGGGAGGACGATCGCCGTCCGCGCCGCCGCGCAGCGCTGACCTCACGCGCCGGCCCGTCGCGCCGTTGAACGGGCGATGACCGACACCACGACGCTCCCCATCGCCGAGCTCGACTGGGCCGCGCTGACCGCGGGTCTAGACGAGGACGGATTCGTCCAGACGCCCGCCGTCCTCGGTCCCGAGGAATGCCGCGAGCTCGCCGCGCAGTTCGAGGACGGTCGCTTCCGCACGACGGTCGACATGCGCCGCCACCGCTTCGGAGAGGGCGAGTACAAGTACTTCGACCACCCGCTGCCCGCCTCGATCGAGCGGGTGCGCCATGCGCTCTACGCGCCGCTCGCCGTGCTGGCGAACGACTGGGCGGCGCGGCTGGGGGCGGAGTCGGGGTTCCCGCTCGAGCTCGACGACTTCCTCGACCGCTGCCACCGGGCCGGCCAGCGGCGCCCGACGCCGCTGCTGCTGCGCTACTTCGCCGGCGGCCACAACACGCTCCATCAGGACCTCTACGGCGAGGTCGCGTTCCCGCTGCAGGCGGTGACGGTCCTCAACCGGCCGGAGGAGGACTTCGAGGGCGGCCAGTTCGTCCTCGTCGAGCAGCGCCCGCGGGCCCAGTCGCGCGTGCACGTGATCGACCTGCAACCCGGCGCGTTCCTGATCCTCCCGACCCGGTACCGGCCGGTCCGGGGAGCGCGGGGGTTCTACCGCGCGACGATGCGCCACGGCGTCGCGACCGTGCGCGGCGGCGAGCGCGTCACGCTCGGGATCATCTTCCACGACGCCACCTGACCCGGCGCCGCGGCAGGTAACCTGAACCGGCCGATTAAGCGCTACCACGTCACCACCTTCGGGTGCCAGATGAACGAGCACGACTCGGAGCGCATGAAGCGGATGCTCGAGTCGCTGGGCTACGCGGAGGCGCCGGAGCGCGCCGACGCGGACCTGATCCTGTTCAACACCTGCTCGATCCGCGAGTCGGCGGACTCGCGGTTCATCGCGCACCTGGGGGAGGCCAAGCGCCTGAAGTCGGAGGACCCGGACCGGGTCGTCGGCGTCGGTGGCTGCTGGGCGCAGTCCGTCAAGGAGGACGTCTTTCGCCAGTTCCCGTTCGTGGACGTCGCGTTCGGGCCGGGTCAGGTCCACAAGCTGGCGGAGTTCCTCACGAGCGACTCGCTCACGGCGCAGGGCTTCTTCGAGTTCGAAGGCTTCACCGGGCACCTGCCGGACAAGCGCGCGCGGGACTTCCACGCGTGGATGCAGATCAGCGTCGGCTGCAACAGCGTCTGTAGCTACTGCATCGTTCCCTCGACGCGCGGCCGCGAGGTGTCGCGACCGTTCGGCGAGCTCGTGGCGGAGGCGCGGCGGCTGGCCGAGGACGGCGTGCGCGAGCTGACGCTGCTCGGGCAGAACGTGAACTCCTACGGCCGCGACCTCCGCCCGGAGCGAGCGTCGTTCGCGGATCTGCTGCACGCGGTGGACGCGGTCGGCGGCCTCGAGCGCATCCGCTACACGAGCCCGCACCCGAAGGACATGCGCGAGGACGTCATCCGCGCGCACGCCGAGCTGCCGTCACTCTGCGAGCACATCCACCTCCCGCTGCAGTCGGGCTCGTCCCGCGTGCTGAAGGCGATGCGGCGCACGTATGACCGCGGCCGCTACCTGGACCGCGTCGCGCTGATCCGCGAGCACGTGCCGGACTGCGCGCTGACCACGGACATCATCGTCGGCTTCCCGGGGGAGACCGACGCCGAGTTCGAGGAGACGCTGGCGGTGGTCGAGGAGGTCGGCTACGACGGCGCGTTCACGTTCGTCTTCTCGCCGCGCCGCGGAACCGCGGCGGCGACGCTCGAGGGCCATGTGCCGCATCCGGTGAAGATCGAGCGGATGGAGCGCCTCGTCGAGGCGGTGCAGCGCCGCGCGCGCGAGCGGGCGCAGCGCTTCGTCGGCCGCACGCTCGACGTGCTCGTCGAGGGTCCGTCCCGCAACGATCCGACCCGCCTCCGTGGGCGCACCCGCCACAACAAGGTCGTGAACTTCGCCGGCCTGGCCGCGCCGGGAGAGATCGTCGACGTCGCGATCACCGCCGCGACGAGCCAGACGCTGACGGGCGAGGAATCGCTCGTCAGCCGCGCCACCGCGGCGTGATCGGCGTTCCGTCCGGTCCGAATGCGAACATACGTTCGTGCGCTGGGACAACCTCACCGTAGACGCCGATAGCGAGGCCCGCCTGCCGGGCTACCGCGACCCTGCGGCGATCAGGACATTCGACGCGCCGGAGGCCCTCGACACGAGGTTCTACGAGGTGCGCGCCAAGTCCGCGCTGAACCGAGTGCCCGAGAAATCCCGCATGCCGTTCCGCTGGACGATCAATCCGTACCGGGGATGCACGCACGCATGCTCCTACTGCCTGCTCGGTGAAACGCCCGTTCTCACTGCAGACGGGCGCCACCGACCGATCGCCGATCTAGACGTCGGCGATGCGATCTACGGCACCGTCCGGGAGGGCAAGTACCGGAAGTACGCGACGACTACCGTGCTCGCGAAGTGGATGAGCGTCAAGCCGGCGTACCGCGTGACCCTCGAGGACGGAACCGAGCTCGTCGCCAGCGGCGACCATCGGTTCCTCTCGGATCGAGGCTGGAAGCACGTCACCGGGACCGAGCAGGGACCGGACTGCCGGCCGCATCTGACGACCAACAACTCCCTCGTCGGAACGGGCTCGTTCGCCGATCAGCCTGCGACGACGACTGACTATCGGCGCGGATACCTGTGCGGCATGATCCGCGGCGACGGGTGCATCTCGTCAAGACGCCACCGGCGCGCCAATGGCACGTTCGGTGAGTCCCGCGGGTTTCGCCTTGCGCTCGTCGATCTCGAGGCGCTTCGCCGAGCCCGCGAAATCCTGGTCGAGGACCGCGTCGAGACGAGGCAGCGCGTGTTCCAACGCGCAGCCGGTGACCATCGAGAGGTGGTCGCGATCGGTGGGGGGCGTGCTCCGAGCATCGAGCGCATACACGAGGTCAGCGCCTGGCCCGAGTTCCCGAACCTCGACTGGTGCCGCGGCTTCCTCGCCGGGATCTTCGACGCCGAGGGCTCGCGTAGCGATTTCGCGCTGCGGATAGCCAACACCGACGGGGAGATCATCAACACCGTCGCGGTGTGCCTGAAGCGGCTCGGGTTCCGGATCGCCTACGACCTGACGAAGAATCCCAACGGGCTCATGTACGTCCGTATCGTCGGCGGCCTCGCCGAGCACCTGCGCTTCTTCCACGTCACCGACCCGGCGATCACACGCAAGCGCTCGATCGAGGGCCAGATGGTCAAGACGTTCGCCAACCTGCGGGTGGCGGCGATCGAGCCGCTCGGCCAGACGCTGCCGCTCTACGACATCACGACCGGGACCGGCGACTTCGTCGCCAACGGGGTCGTCAGCCACAACTGCTTCGCCCGCCCCACGCACACGTACCTCGACTTCGACGCGGGCCGCGACTTCGAGCGCGAGATCGTCGTCAAGGTGAACGTGCCGGAGGTCCTGCGGACCGAGCTGGCGCGGCCGTCGTGGAAGCGCGAGCACGTCGCGATCGGGACGAACACCGACCCGTATCAGTGGGTCGAGGGCCGCTACCAGCTGATGCCGGAGATCTGGGCGGCCCTGCGCGACGCCTGCAACCCGTGCTCGATTCTCACGAAGTCGCCGCTCCTGCTGCGCGATCTGCCGCTGTTCAAGGAGCTGGTGGCGCGGACGGACTTCACGGCCGCGCTCTCGGTGCCGACCCTGGAGGAGAAGGCGTGGCGTGCGAGCGAGCCGCGGACCCCGCATCCGCGGGCCCGGCTCGAGGCCGTCGCCGAGCTCAACCGGAATGGCATACCCACGGGCATCCTCGTGGCGCCGCTGATGCCGGGGATCAACGACGACCCCGCCCAGGTGGAGAAGATCCTCGAGCTCGCCGCCGAGGCGGGCGCGGTTTCGGTCGGGGGGATCGCATTGCATCTGCGCGGCGAGGTCCGAGCGATCTTCTTCGAGTGGCTGCGGTCCTACCGGCCCGACCTCGTGCCGCGCTACGAGGCCCTCTACCGACGCGGCGCCTACGCGCCGGAGGGGGAGCGGCGGCGGCTGTCCTCGATGGTAAGGGACCGGGATGGCCCGTCGCGGTGGCGCACCGCGGAGGGTCCCGAGCCCAACGAGACGCAAACAGGGTCCATGCCCGCTCGTGAGCGGAGGCAGGCCACGCTGTTCTGAGCAGCGACTACCGCCGGCGTACGCGGCCGAAAGAGGCCGCTAGGACCGGCACTGTGATCGACATCACACTTGCCCGACCGAAACTCCGGGGAAGGGTCGGTGGTAGTCATGATGGAGGAGCGACACAACGACGACCGACAACGTCGGTGGGAGGATCTGCCCCGGCGCATGCGCCTGCCGTTCAAGACCCCACAGTCCCCTGAGTTCCCTCGAGACTGGTTCGAGACGAAGAGCCATGCCTGGGAGGAGGCCGGCCTGGCGCGCCAGGTGGCGCAGCGGGCGGCGCGGCGGGCGCGGCGGCAGGTGCTCGTCCTCGCTCCGATCCTCGTCGGGATCCTCGTCGCCTACTCGCAGCGGAAGCACATCGGGCTCGACGAGCCCATCCGGTGGATCACCGTCATCGCGCTGGTGATCGTCGGCTGGGCGTTCGCGCGGAGCATCGGCGAGGTGGCGGGACCGAGCCTGTTCCGCCGGATGGATCCCGCGACGGCAGGGACGGTCGGGTTCCTGATGCGGCTCGTCACCGTCGCGATCGCGGTGATCGTGGCGCTGCGAATCGCCGGGCTCTCGCCGCAATCCCTGGCAGTAGGCGGTGCGTTCACGGCCGTGATCGTCGGTCTCGCGGCCCAGCAGACGCTGGGGAACCTGATCGCCGGCACCGTGCTGCTGAGCGCCCGGCCGTTCCGGGTCGGGGAGCGCGTGCGGCTGCAGGCGGGCGCGATCGGCGGTCAGATCGACGGCGTCGTTTCGTCGCTCGGCCTGCTCTACACCGTGCTCGCGGCGGGCGAGGACCGGATCATGGTGCCGAACTCGCAGGTGCTGAGTGCGGTCGTGATCCCGCGGCGGGAACCGGCCGCGGTCGACCTCCGGGCGCGGCTGCCCCACCGGATCGCGCCGAGCGAGGTCCAGACGGCGCTCGACCAGGCGGTCAGCGTGGCCACGCGCACCGGGACCCACATCGGCCTCGAGGAGTTCGACGGCGACGAGGTCGTCGTCCGCATCGAGGCCACTCCCGAGCGCGCGGCCGACGGTCCCCGCCTCGCCGACGAGATCCTCGCGGCGGTGGGCGAGCTCGCGACCAACGGCCATCTGCCGCGAGGCGGCCGCGACGAGGCCGACGAGCGAATCCGTGAGCGGGACGAAGCACGGCGCGAGCGGGACCAAGCGCGGCGCGAGCGGGACGAAGCACGGCGCGCGCGCGACGACGGCGCCGCCAGCGAACGGGACGGCGACGCCGAAACCGCGACGATGAAGCTCGATCGCTAGACGCGACGACGAGGTCCCCTCGCTAGCGGGGGCCCGAGCGGCGCCGCTCGATCGCTAGCGTTTGCCCCGCTGCCCCTCGGTCATGTTGGCGGCGACCTCGTCCGCACCCAGGAGGGAGCTCACGCGCGCGGCGAGCTCGGGAGCGAGACCGGAGATCTTCGCTCCGAGCCGCAGCGGCGCGGGAGCGACGTCGATCTCGGCCCGGTTGCGCTCGATCGCCCGCACGACGGCCGCCGCCACGTGCTCGGGCGTCCGGGTGCCGACGCCCGCGGGCAGCTTCGTGCCCGATTCGGCGAACATGCCCGCGTCGCGGATGAAGCCCGGGAAGATCGTGGACACTCCCACGCCGGAGCCCCGAAGGTCCGCTCGCACGCCGAGGGCGAAGCCGCGAAGGCCGAACTTCGTCGCCGAGTAGAGGGAGCTGCTCGCCTGGGCGCTCTTGCCCGACAGGGACGACATGAACACGAGATGGCCACGGCCGCGCTCGACCATGCCGGGCACGAGGAGCCGGGTGAGCACGGTCGGGGCCCGGAGGTTGACGTCGAGGGCGCGGTCGATCTGCTCGACGCTGAACTCGTCGATCCTCCCCGAGGCCGGCAGCCCGGCGTTCGCGACCAGGACGTCCACGTCACCGGCCTCCGCCACCAGGCGCTCGACCGCGACCCGGTCGGCGAGATCGACGACGATCGCGCGGCCGCCGGTATCCGCGGCCAGCGGCTCGAGGACGTCCGCCCGGCGGCCCGTCAGGATCAGTCTCGCGCCCCGGCGGGCCAGGGCGCGCGCGATCGCCTGACCGAGGCCGCCCGTCGCCCCCGTCACCAGCACCGTCCCGCTCAGCAGCTCCGCGCCCATGCCCCGCCTTCCGTCTATTGCCGATGGTGAGCCGGGCAGCATGCCCTATTGCGAGTCACGCCGGGTTCACGCCGGGAAGATCGCCACCGTCGCCGTAAAGCCGTGGAGGAAGCTCTCGCCGCCCACCGGACCGATCTCGCCGGCCGCGAAGAACCCGGCGGCCGGCGCGCCCGCGAGCTGGCGATCGAGCGCGGCGGCGTCGTGATCGGCAACGCCGAACATCCCCCGCCCGCGCCCGTTGCAGGAGAAGAGCAGCGCTCCCGCGGGGGTCTCGCCGCCGAGCGCCTGGACGCGGAGCCCGAGCGACTCGCGCAGGTCGCGGTCGGCCGACGCGGCGTCTCGCACGTGCAGGCGCAGCACTTGCCCCTGCCGCACCGGCGAGCCGACCGTGACCGTGCCGGTCTCGGGATCGCTCCCGAGCAGCCCCCGGACGAGGAAGTCGCCCTGGCGGTAGTCCGGCTTGTCGCCGTCGATGACGATGCCGACGAGGAGGCCGCCCGCGAGGCTCGCGCGCTCGTTCTCGTGCATCTCCTCGATGGCCTCGCGCAGCCGGAGCAGCGCCGCCTTGCCGGCGAGCTCGTGGATCACGTGCCCCTCGGCCGCGGTGATCGTCATCTCGGGACCGATGGGCGCGGCGCCCTGCGACACGCACGGGAGGAGCTCGAGGTCGTCGAGGCGCAGGCCGACCGCGCCACCCTCGCGAAGCTCCTCGCCGAGGAACAGGGCGCTCGCGCCGTCGAGCGTCCGCGCGCTCGAGACGCCACCGAGGACGGGAACGCCGGGCGCCTCGGTGGCGAGCTCGTGCAGCAGGCGGTCGGTGGGGAAGGAGAAGGGGTCGGGCAGCAGGATCGCGCCCGCGGCGCCCTCGAGATCCGGGAGGCCGCTGAACACGACGTGGTCCTCGGCGATGTCCGCCTCGGCATGGAACGGCGTGGCGACGCCGGCATCGAGCGCCGCGGCCCAGACGGTGACGGCGGTGCCGTCCTCGATCTCCCGCGCGTCGCCGAGCACGCCGCCGGCGCCGCAGCCGATCAGCGTGACGGGGGCGAGCGCCTCGTGCACGCCCTCCAGAGTCGCCTCCGGCGCGGCGAGGTGCGCGCCGCAGGCGAACACGATGGCCAGGTCCGCCGGTTCCCCGTCGAGCGCCTCGCGGGCGATGCTCGCGGCCTCGATCGCTCCGATGCGCGCGTCGGGCTCCGTGGAGAGCCCGGTCCCGATCCGGATCGCCATTGCTGCACCATACTCCGGGCCGTGAGGCGGCCCCCGGCATGAGGCTCATCGCGCTGTTCGGGCCCACCGGCGTGGGGAAGACGGCCGTGGCGATCGCCCTGGCGGAGGAGCTGCGCCGCCGCGGCGAGGACCCCGTCGCGGTCTCGGCGGACGCCCTCCAGGTCTATCGCGGCCTCGAGATCCTCACCGGCGCGGCCTCGCCGGCCGAGCAGGCGCGGCTCGAGCATCGGCTCGTCTCCTGCGTGCCGCTCGACGCGAGCTTCAGCGCCGGCCAGTACGCACAGCTCGCGCACGCGGAGATCGACGGCCTGCTGGCCCACCGGCGCCGGCCGCTCGTCGTCGGCGGGACCGGCCTCTACCTCCGGGCCGCGCTGACCGACCTGAAGCTCCGCCCGCCCCCGCCGGAGGGGGCGCGCGAGCGGTGGGAGCGCGAGCTCGAATCGCGCGGCATCGCCGCGCTGCACGCCGAGCTCGCCGCCCGCGCGCCGTGGGCGGCGGAGGCGATCGACCCGAACGACCGCCAGCGCATCGTGCGCGCGCTCGAGCTGCACGACGCGGGCGAGCTCGAGCCGCCGGAAGGCCCGTCGCAGCTGTGGACCGGCGAGATGCGGGTGCCGACGCTGCTCGTCGGCCTGGTGACGGACCGCGAGGCGCTGTACGAGCGAATCGACGCGCGGGTCGACGAGATGGTGGGCGCCGGCGCCGCCGACG
>JAOPZQ010000552.1 GCA_025964075.1 Solirubrobacterales bacterium
TCCAGGCCGTCGCGCCGGAAGGCGCCGTGCGCGGCGTCGATCAGCAGCGCGCGGTTGCGGACGGCGTCGCGGCGGGGCGTGCGGGCGGCGGGAGTGGGCGAGGGCACGCACCGACGATACCGCTGGAAACGGAGGACGCACTTCGGATAGCATGTGCCCGACGGTAAACGGAACCACGACTTCGCTTCTTGATGGACTCGATCGACCCCCGCCAGCACCACCACCTGACGCTCGCCATCCTCGGCATCGGCACGCTCGGGTTCGCCCTCGCCCAGACCACGGTGATCCCGGCGCTCGCCGCCATGCAGCACAGCTTCGGCGTCAGCACGAGCGCCATCACCTGGATGGTCACCGCCTACTTCCTGGCCGCCTCGGTGGCGACGCCGGTGCTCGGCCGCCTCGGCGACATGTTCGGCAAGGAGCGCTTCCTGGCCATCGCGCTGGCCGCGTTCGCAATCGGCTCCGTCGTCTCGGCGATGAGCAACTCGCTCGCCCTGATGATCGTCGGCCGCGCGCTGCAGGGGATCGGCGGCGGCGTCTTCCCGCTGTCGTTCGGCATCGTGCGCGACGAGTTCCCGGCTCGCAGCGTGCCCACGGGGATCGCGCTGCTCGGCGCGAGCGTCGGCATCGGCGGCGCCATCGGGCTGCCGCTGGGCGGCCTGCTCGTCGACCAGGCCAGCTACCACTGGATCTTCTGGATGTCCGCGGCGATGGGCGTCGTGGCCACGGTGACGACGATCCGATTCGTCCCCGAGTCGCCGATCCGCACACCGGGCCGCATCGACCTCGCCGGCGCCGCGATCCTCGCCGCCGGGCTGAGCTGCGTGCTGATCGCCATCTCGCGCGCGCACGACGCGGGCTGGGCCTCGGCCCAGACGCTCGGGCTCGTGGCACTCGGGATCGTCGTGCTCGCCGCGTTCGCCGCGTACGAGCTCCGCCACCCGGCGCCGCTGATCAACATGCGCACGTTCGCGCGGCGGCCCGTGCTGCGCACGAACCTCGCCACGGTGCTGGTCGGCTTCGGGCTGTTCGGCACGTTCGTCCTCATCCCCCAGCTGGCCGAGCTGCCCACCGGCGGCGACGTCGGCCTGGGTCTGAACGCGACCGACGCCGGGCTGTTGATGGCGCCCGGCGGCGTGCTGATGCTCCTGGTGGCGCCGATCGTCGGGCGCGTCGGCGAGCGCGTCGGCTCCAAGCCGCCGCTGATCGCGGGCTGCCTGATCGCCGCGCTCGGGCTCATGGGCCTCGCGCTCGACCACGGCAGCGCGGCGATGATCGTGCTCTGGAGCTCGATCCTGTTCGCCGGCACCGGCTGCGCGTTCGCTACGCTGCCCAACCTGATCGTCGGCGCGGTGGCCCGCCACGAGACCGGCGAGGCGACCGGCGTGAACACGATCGCCCGCAACGTGGGCGCCGCGCTGGGCTCGCAGGTGGCGGCGAGCATCATCGCCAGCCACGTGCTCGCCGGCGGGCTGCCCGCCAACCGCGGCTTCGAGCTCGCGTTCTTGATGTCCGCCGCCGTCGCGGCGCTGGCCGCGCTGCTCGCCGTCCTGATCCCGACCGGCGCCCTCGCGCGCCTCCGCGGCCCGGAGCCGGTGCCCAGCGAGGGCTAGCGATGCTGCGCAACGTCCTCCTCGTCCTCGAACCGTCGCACCACGCCGAGCGTGCGCTGACCGAGGCGATCGACCTGGCCGAGGGGGCCGGCGGGCGGCTGACGATCCTCATCCCGGTCCCGGACGCAAGCCGCTGGACCGGGTCGGCCGAGGCCTACGTGGCGCGCCAGCAGCTCGCCGACGAGCTCGACCGCGAGGTCCACGCGCTGCAGGAGTCCGCGCTGGCGCGGGTCCCGGGCGACCTGCCCGTGGTCACCGTGGCCACGCACCGCCGGATCGGCCCGGCGCTGCTGGCCGAGCTCGCCACCGGATGCCACGACGTGATCGTGATCGGCGGGCGACCGCACGGGGTCCTGTGGACCGCGCTGTTCGGCGGCGTCAGCGCCCGCACGCTGCGGCGGACCGGGCTACCGGTGCTTACGGTGCGCCGCGACGACGAGCCGCCGGCTAGCCGGCTCCGCCCGCGTAGGGCGGCACGTTCCGGAAGATCGCCGGACGCGGATCGTCGGCCTGGGGCGGACGCGCCTCGGCGCGGGTCTCCGGCGTCGGCGACGCGTGCTCCGGCACGACCGCGTGGTAGTGGCCCTCGGGGTCACGGCGCATGACGACCTTCTGCTGGCGGCCCGGCGCGGGCGGCGCGCCGGCCGCCGGACGGGGATCGCGCTCGTAGCGGGCCATCCCCCAACGGTACTACGCCTCCTCGAGGCGGAAGCCCACCTTCATCTCCACCTGGAAGTGCTCGATCTCGCCGTTCTCGACATGCCCGCGGATGCCGGTCACCTCGACCCAGTCCACGCCCCGCAGCGTCTGGCCCGCCCGCTTGACGCCGGACTTCATCGCCTCGGCGATGCTCTCGGTCGACGTTCCGGCGATCTCGACGATCTTGTAGGTCGCTGCCTCGGCCATCGCGCTCCTCCTGGGTGGGGTGGCCTGGGGATCCCCGGGCCACCTCGAGCGCAAACCGGTCAGTCGGCCGGCGAGCCCCCGGCGACGTCGAAGGTGAGCATCGTCGCGCCGCCCGTCGCGTAGTTCGGGACGTCGGCGGCGACGGTCTGGCCCTCGGGCGAGCCCATGGCGGCGCCCAGCGCGGCCGCGTCGTCGAACTCGGCCTCGAAGATGCAGAAGTAGGGGCTGTCCCCGGCCGGCGATCCGACGTCGAACGCGTACTGGTAGGAGCGCAGCCCGGGCAGCGTCTGCGCCAGCGGGACGTGCGTGCTCTCGTAGTAGTCGCGGAACGCGGCCGGATCGACCGGCGGCGGATAGAGGACGACGAGCTTGTGCATGCGCGAGTTGTACTCGACGGTCATCATTGGGGCATGGCCGTGGACGCGATCACCGAGACCGGCACCCCCGCCGCGGCGCAGGATCTGAGCGACCTCGCACGGCTGCGCCGCGTCCGCGACCGGATCGATCGGGAGTACGCGCAGCCGCTGGACGTCGAGGCCCTCGCCCGCGGTGCGCACATGTCGGCCGGGCACTTCAGCCGCCAGTTCAAGCTCGCCTACGGCGAGTCGCCCTACGGCTACCTGATGACGCGGCGCATCGAGCGCGCGATGGCGCTGCTGCGTCGTGGCGACCTCAGCGTCACCGAGGTCTGCTTCGCGGTCGGCTGCTCGTCGCTGGGCACCTTCAGCACGCGCTTCACCGAGCTGGTCGGCGTCCCGCCCAGCGTGTATCGCCGCCTCGCGGCGGACGCGACGGCCGGTATGCCGGCATGCGTGGCGATACAGGTGACCAGACCGATCAGGAATCGAGAAGCGCGCGTCTCGAGCCGCATCTAACGTGAGCGCCATGGACATCACGATCGACGCGAGCTTCCTGCCACACGACGACCCGGACGCGTCCCTGGGCTTCTACCGCG
>JAOPZQ010000560.1 GCA_025964075.1 Solirubrobacterales bacterium
TCCTCGCGGTCGTGCGCACCGGCTCGGTGACGGGCGCGGCCGACGAGCTGATCGTCACTCAACCGTCGGTCTCCGCAGCGGTCACGGCGCTCGCCCGCGAGGTCGGCACGACGCTGCTGGAGCGCGACGGGCGCGGGGTCCGGCCGACGCCCGCCGGCGCGGCGTTCGCTCCGTTCGCGGCCGACGTGATCGGGCTCCTGGAGAAGGGGCGCCGCGCGGCTCAGGAGGCCGCCGCGCACGGCGCCCGCGTCCTGCGCATCGCGGCGGTGACCACCGCCGCCGAGTCGTTCGTGCCGGGGCTGATGCGCGAGTTCTCGACGCTCCACGACGACGTCTCGCTCACGCTCAGCGTGGCGAACCGGGTCCGCGTGCTCGACATGGTGCTCGAGCACGAGGCCGACGTCGCCTTCGGCGGCCGGCCGCCCCGGGACGACCGGATCGAGGCCCACGCGTTCGCCCCGAACGCGATGGTCCTCATCACCGCTCCCGGCGATCCGCTCGCCGACGGCTCGCCGGTCGCGCCGTCCGCGCTGGCCGACTGCCGCTGGCTGCTGCGGGAGACCGGCTCGGGCACGCGCGTCGCGAACGAGCAGTTCCTCCTGACTTCCGGGCTCGACGTGCCGACGCTCACCGTCGGCTCGAACGGCGCGATCAAGCAGGCCGCGCGCGCCGGTCTCGGCGTCTCGTTCGTGTCCCGCGACGCGGTCGCCGCCGAGCTCGACGCCGGCCTGCTCGCCGCGATCCCGGTCGACCCCGGCCCGCCGCCCCGCCAGTGGCACGTGATGCGCTCGCGCGTCGGGCCGCCGCGCGCCGTCCTCGAGGACTTCGTCGCGTTCGTCAGGGAGACGGCGGCGGCGCGGGCCGCCGGACGCTCCGGGTGATCACCCGACCACCGAGGCGGGTGCGTTGCGCCACGGCGCCCGCTCGCCGCCCATGGCGGAAGATCGGTCAGCCCGCGGTTCCCAGGGCGCGGAGCACGAAGGGACCGAGCGACGTCGAGAACACGGCGTTCATGTGGCTGTCGTCCTTGTAGACGTACGCCCCGCCGATGACCGGGTAGCAGCGCGCGGCGCCGCAGAAGAACCGCGTGAGGTCGATCACGTGCGCGCGCGGGCGGCGTGCTGCCGCGGCCGCGGCGCCCGGATCGGGCGTCACCGCGAACGACCGGGGGACGGCGCACACGCCCGTGAGCGATCGGTGACGGCCGCGAGCCCTGGTGACGCACGACGCCGTGCCGACGCGGGTGCCCGGGATGTCCCGGAGGACGTAGATGTGCTGGACGCTGCGCGGCACCCTGTCGAGCATGGCGCCGAAGTCGGCTGCGCCACCGCCGTACCCGCCGGTGCCGCCCATCGGTCCCGAGGCCGGCTCGGCCCAGTCGGAGACGAAGATCGTGTGGATCTCGGGATGGCCGGCGAGCCAGGCGAGCGTCTCGCCGTGCAGTCTCGCGCAGGCCGCCGGACCGAGAGCCGGACTCGCGGGCACGCGCGTGCTGAAGGGGCAGCCGGGGCGCGTGATCGAGATTCCCCGCCAGCGCCTTGCCTGCGCGACCACCTCGAGCGCGGCCCGCCA
This sequence comes from Solirubrobacterales bacterium, assembly GCA_025964075.1. Lineage (GTDB taxonomy): Bacteria > Actinomycetota > Thermoleophilia > Solirubrobacterales > Solirubrobacteraceae > JAOPZQ01. The sequence continues at coordinate 1,573 of JAOPZQ010000560.1, forward strand.
GTGGCCGGCGTGGCTGTCGCCGATCAGCGCCACCGTCCCGGTGCGCTGATCGCCCGTGACACCGAATTCGCACGGATGGAACACGGCGCTCCGCCGCGGATCGCGACTCAGGGTGCACGGCGAGTTGGTCCAGATCTGCGCGTCGAAGGGACTCGGGATGACCGCCTGCCGCAGGGCCGGGTTGCGACAGGGGTGCCACGGATCGCGGGCCGCCGCGCCGAAGCAGCTCGGCTGGGCGAGCACGCCCACCGACCCCGAGAGCACTCCGCTGTCGGGCACCCGGTCCTCGCAACCGTCGCGGCAGGTGGAGTCGTCGCGCCACAGCGCGTCGAGCGCCCACGTGAACGAGCCCAGCGGCAGGTCGATGGCGCTCGGCGCGAAGCTCGCGACGATCGACCGGTTGTCCGGCCGCGACACCGCGGCCTCGACGATGCGGGGGACGCCGAGCCGCCCCTGAGCGTCGACGGGCTGGTAGCGGAGCCGATGCGCGCGCACGCACAGTCGGCCGCGATCGAGGACGACGCACAGCGACCGTCCGGCGCGCCGCAGGTCGCCAGTCGTCCACGCTCCCCAGGTCCGGACGTCGAGCAGCAGATGCGCATCCTGCTGGCCGAACGCGACGCTGCGGACGTCGAGCCCGCCGACCACGTCGCGCGGGTCGGATTGCGCCGGCGGGGCGAACTGCGGCCCGGCGCCCGAGGGAGCCGCGTCGACCGCCGCGGGTGAGCAGACGCCGAGCAGCGCGGCACATCCGAGCAGGATCGCGCCGCGCCGCACCGCTCAGCGCACGACCGTCACGTTGCGCGACTTCGGAGGGCCGGCAACCCCCGTCGCCGACCGCACCGCCGCCTCATGCGATACAGGCAGGGACAGATGGCCTCGCAGTTGCACGACTCGAAGTACGTACCGCGGATCCGCCAGCTCACCGCTTCGCCCCCATGTGCGCTTCCCCATCCGGCTCGCAGTATGGCGTAGCCTCGTCGCTGGATGCCAGGCGCCGAGACATTCCGCGGGTCGGCGAGTGCGTACGACCGGCACGTCGGTCGCTACAGCGCGCAGCTCGCGTCGGCGCTGATCGGCTTCGCCGGCGTCGAGCCGGGGATGCGCGCGCTCGACGTCGGGTGCGGGCCGGGCGCGCTGACGACCGCGCTGGCGCAGCGGCTGGGGACGGCGAGCGTGCGCGCCGTGGACCCGTCCGAGCCGTTCGTCGAAGCCTGCCGGACCCGGTTGCCGGAGATCGAGGTCGTCGTCGCGGCCGCCGACGCGCTGCCGTTCGCCGACGGCGAGTTCGACGCCGCGCTCTCGCAGCTCGTCGTGAACTTCATGGCCGACGCCGAGGCGGGCGTGCGCGAGATGGCGCGGGTCACACGCCCAGACGGGCTCGTCGCCTCGTGCGTGTGGGACTACACGGGCGGGATGACGCTGCTGCGCGCGTTCTGGGACGCCGCCTACGACGTCGAACCCCAGCGCGCCGGCGCCGAGGACGAGGCCGTCGTGATGCGCTGGTGCGCCGAGGACGAGCTCGCTGACCTGTGGCGCGCCGCGGGACTGCGCGACGTGCGCTTCGGTCCGCTCCTCGTGAGCGCGACGTACACCGACTTCGAGGACCTCTGGTCGCCTTTCCCCATGGGGATCGGCCCGTCCGGCGCGTTCTGCCAGTCGCTCGACGAGGACGGACGGGCGGCGCTGCACGACGCCTACCGCCGCCGCCTCGGGGTCGGGGACGGCCCGTTCGAGTTGACCGCGCGCGCCTGGGCGGTCACCGGCACCGCCCGTCACTGACCGCGGTCGCCGGCGACGACCGACTCGACACTAGACGATCGACTAGGCCGACCGGATGACCCGAGGGCTGGCCGGCCGCGGGTCCCAAGCGTATGTTCCCTCCCGCTCGCTCAGGAGGACCGCTATGCAGTCGTCGATGCGGAGAGTCGAGGTGACCCATGGTCAGGCCGTCACGGTTTCGCAGGTTCGTCGTCCTCCTCGTCGCGTCGGCATGCGGGGTGATCGCCATGGCGCCCTCCTCGGGGTCGGCACATCCGTCCGGGCGGCATGGACACGAGTCCGGGCTGCAGGTCTCGGCGGCGAACGGGAGCGACGACAATCCGTGCACCGCCGCCGCGCCGTGCAAGACGGTGGGGCGTGCCGTCGGGCTCGCGCAGCCCGGTGACGCGGTCGCCGTCGGTCCCGGCTCCTACCCCGAGTCGGTCACGATCGACAAGCGCCTGCGGTTGATCGGGCGCGACGCGACGATCGACGCGTCCGGGAAGCTCAACGGGATCGTCGT
>JAOPZQ010000577.1 GCA_025964075.1 Solirubrobacterales bacterium
CCGCGCCGCCCCGCCGATCCGAGTGCGCGGGAACCGGCTGATCGACGGCCGCGGTCGCCGGGTGCGGCTGCTCGGCGTCAACAAGGCCGGCACCGAGTACGAGTGCCTCCAGTACTCCCGGGACGGCGTCCCCCCGCACAAGGTGTTCGACGGCCCGTCCGACGACAGGGCGATCGCCGTGATGCGGTCCTGGCACGTCAACACGGTCCGGATCCTGTTGAACGAGGACTGCTGGCTGGGGATCAACGGCACCCCGCCGGCCGTCGGCGGCGTCGCCTACCAGGACGCGATCGCCGCCTTCGTCGACCGCCTCCGGCACGCGGGCCTCTACACGATCCTCGCGCTCCACGCGACCGCCGCCGGGTCGACTCCGGCGACCGGCGGGCAGCGGATGGCCGACGCGGACCACGCGCCGACGTTCTGGAGCTCGGTCGCGGGCCGGTTCCAACACGCGGGCACGGTGCTCTTCGACCTCTACAACGAGCCGCACGACATCACCTGGCCGTGCTGGCGCGACGGCTGCACCACCGACCAGGGCGTGCAGCTCGCCGGCATGCAGGAGCTGCTCGACGCGGTCCGCAAAGCCGGCGCGCGCCAGCCCGTGCTCGTCGGCGGTCTCGCCTTCTCGAGCATCCTCACCCACTGGCTCGAGTACGCGCCGCGCGACCCGGCGGGCGCGCTCGTCGCGAGCGTCCACGTCTACGACTTCGCCAAGTCGTCCGATCCGGTCCTGTGGGGCGTCGTCCTGCAGCCCCTCGCCAAGCAGGTCCCCCTCGTGGCCGGCGAGATCGGCGAGACCGACTGCGGCCACGCCTTCATCGACAACTTCATGAAGTGGGCCGACAGCCAGAACGTCTCCTACCTCGGCTGGACCTGGAACTCGGGCCCGCGGTGGGAGTGCCGCCGAGGGCCGGCCCTGATCAGGAACTACCGGGGCGCGCCAACCGCCTACGGACTCGGCCTGCGCCGGCATCTGACCGCGCTCGCCCGGCGGTGAGGGCCGCCCGCGCGCGGAGGCGCCGAAGCCCCGTGGCCGGCGCGCTCTCGTAGAGCACGAGGTGCGAGCGGCCGTAGAAGCGGCGGTAGCGCCGCAGCCCGCGGGCAGCGGCGTGGTCGAGCAGCTGCCGGAGCGGCAGGTCGCGGTGGAGCTCGGTCTCGCCGGGCGCCGGCTCGAGGAAGTTGACGAGGACGAACCGGGCCTGCGCCTCCATCCGCGCGAGGAAGTCCCACGGGTCGTCGACGTGCTCGATCACGTCGAACGCGTAGGCCAGCTCGAACCCGCCCGGCAGCGTGTCCCGGTCGAGGTCGTAGACCTCGGCCTCGAGCTCGCGATGGGCGAGGCGCCAGCGCAGATACGACGTGCTCGGGTTGTCGAAGTCGGCGAACGCGACGCGGTAGCCGGCGCCGAGAAGGGCGAGCCCGTCGGAGCCGATCCCACAGCCGTAGTCGAGCAGGCGGGCGCCGGGCGCGACGGCGCGCACGAGCTCGGCCCGGTACGGCGCCTTGGTCTCGGTCATCGCGAACGCGGTCAGGTTGTACAGGTAGGCCTGAGAGGTCCGGTAGAGCTCCTGCTCGTCCCCGATGCGCTCCCACTCCTCGTCGAGCTGCTCGGCGTAGCGGACGAGGCGCTTGTGGTCATAGCGGTCCCCGAGGTAGGCACGGAGCTCGGCGAGCTCGCGCTCGGGATCGACGACGACGGCAGGCATGGTCAGGCGGGGGCCGGGCTCCCGGCGCGGCGCATGTAGCCGACGAACTCCCGCATGAGCGGGCGCTGGGTGGCCACGGTCGCGCCGGCGACGGTCCCGACGAAGGCGGCGAGCTCGAGCAGCGCGCTCGCCACTCCCGGCAGCCCGCCGTCGACCTGCCGCAGCAGCAGCACGAGCGCCCCGGCCGCCAACGCCGGCACGAGCGCCTTCGCGATGTGGCTGACGAGGTCGAACCCCGGGAAGAGCTTCCCGAGGAAGTACACGCGCGTGCAGACGCTGAGGTAGGTGGCGGCGGCCATACCGATTCCGAATCCCTCGATGCCGTCCGTGATCAGGAGCGGCACGGCGAGGCCCAGCGTGATCAGCACCATGAGCACGCCCTGGACGGCGAGCGGACGCGTGTTGCCGACCGCCCGATAGAACGCGGACCAGTTGAAGCCGATCTGGTTGAGCCCGGCGATCAGGCCGAAGATCTGGACCAGGGGGACGGCGAAGCGCCACTTGTCCCCGATCACGTAGTGGACGAGATCGGGCGTGAAGAGCGCGATGCCGATCCCGACGGGCATGCCCCACAGGAGGGCCATCCGGTTGGACTTCGTGAACGACTCGAACAGGAGATCGGCGCGGTCCTTGGCGGCGCAGATCGCCGGGTAGATCGTGTTCGTGACGACGTCGTCCATGTGGCTGGCGTAGACCGCGATCGTCCCGGCCAGCGTGACGGCGGCGACCGCCGTGACGCCGTCCACGCGCTGCGCGACGAGGATCGGCACCTGGGCCACGAGCACCCCGCTGGCCGAGCCCAGCAGAAGCGGCCACGAGAAGCTCACGTACTCGCGCATCTTGTTGCCCACGCGGCGGAAGCGCAGCTTGTACGGAGAGGCCCGCATGGCGGCGAGCGCCGCGATCCAGCTTCCCGCCACCTGACCGATGACCAGCGCCCAGAAGCCGAAGCCGGCGACCGCCAGCGACACCGCGAGCACGAACCCGGTCAGCGGCTCGAGCGCCTGCAGCGTGCGCTGCTTCATGTAGTCCATCCGCCGGTAGAAGATCCAGATCGGCGTCTGCAGCGGGACCGCGAACATGACGAGCCCCAGGGTCAGGCCGGGGGCGATGACCCGGGTGGTCCCGTAGGCGAGCGCGAACAGCGGGACGGCGATTAGGATGATCGCCAGGAAGACGAGGCAGAGCATCGCCTCGAG
>JAOPZQ010000591.1 GCA_025964075.1 Solirubrobacterales bacterium
AGCGGGGGCGCCGCAGCGCGAGGAGGCGCACCAGGCTCACGGCGCCGTAGGCGGCGAGCAGCGCGAGGATCGGGAGGATCGGCATCAGCCAGCGCCCGAAGTAGCGCTGCTGCGTGCCCATGAACAGCACGAAGAGGACGGGCGCGGGCACGAGGACCACGGCGAGCTGCCAGTCGCGCCGAACGAGCACGCCGGCGCCGAGCAGCGCGGCCAGCGCGGGGATCCACCCGAAGCCCCAGGTGAGGGTCCACAGGTAGTACAGGATCCCGCTGTGCTGGGTCAGACCGAGCTTGCTGCCGTCCGTCCCGGCCGCCGCGCTCGCCTGCGTGCTCAGCCCCTGGTGGAACTGATGGAAGTCGATCACCGAGAACGGGTTCGCGATCACGAAGCAGGCGAGCGCGACGAGCAGGGCGAGGGCGATGCCGACGATCGCCCGCCTCCCGCCCCGGCCGTCGACCACGTGGAGGACCGCGGCCGCGAGCAGCGGCAGGATGACGACGCCGCCCGTGTACTTCATCGCCGCCGCGAGGCCCACGCCCGCCCCGGCGATCGCGTAGTGCCCGACGCGGCCCGAGCGGAGCACGAGCGCCGTCCCCAGGAGCGAGAGGGCGACGGGGGCGAGCGTGGGGACGTCGTTCAACGCCAGGTGCGAGTAGAAGACCGGCAGGAACGCGAACGCCAGCAGCGCCGCGGCGAGGAGCCCCGTTCGCCGGTCGAAGAACCGCGCGCCCGCCAGGTAGACGAGCCACGCAGCGGCGACGCCGAGGACGCCCGCCGTCGCCCGGGCGACGACATAGACCGCCGTCGGATCGGTGGCGTAGGCGTGCGCGACCCCGTCCCGCCCGCCGAACCACACGGCGAACACGAAATGCAGGAGGTACGTGTAGCCCGGCGGGTTGAGGAAGTAGCCCGGGTTGTAGTTGTGCCCGAACATCCCGATCGCCGGGGGCACGAAGTGAGCGTCCTCGTCGACGTTGTAGACGAACGGCAGGCCCTGCTTGATGCCCCACGCGCGGAGCAGGACCGCCACCACCAGGACCGCGCCGAGCCCGACGAGGATGAGGTCGGGGCGCCAGCGGAGCCGGCGCGAGGCCCCGGGCGCCGGCTCGACTGCCGCCTCAGCAGCGGGCATAGGCGGCGTAGAACCCGTTGGCGGCGACGAAGTGGAAGTTCGCGCGCGGGATCTGCGTCGAGAGGTCGTCCTGGGCGGCCTGGATCAGCCGCTGGATGCCCGCGTGGTTGAGCACGAACAGCGCGAGGCCGCGCTGGGCCGGCGCGTCCGCCCGCGGCGGCGCCGGCACGCCCTCGACCGTCGAGCGCCACCCGGTCCGCACGTCGGAGCGGGCGATGACCTTCGAGGCGCCCACGCCGAGCGCCCACCGGACCTCGGGGATGAGCTTGTGGTTGGGGACCGAGACCTTCCCGCACCGCAGCTCGCGCTTGACCGCGGGCTCGTCGAGCAGCGCCACGAGCTGGGCGTGGCTCTGCCCGCGGTAGGCGAGGTCGTTGAAGAACACGTTCGGCTTCCAGCGCGTCGCCGTGAAGACGACGCCGTAGACGAGCACGACCGCCGCCCCGAGCATCCACCCCCGCCGCCACAAGCTGCCCGGCTGGAGCAGCGACCAGCCGCCGACCGCCAGCGCGGCGAACACGATCAGCAGCAGCTGGGAGACGACGAGGTACCGGGGGATCGTCGAGAGGCCGGCCAGGCCGACGAGGACGAACGTGAGGATCCCGGAGGCGAGCAGGATGCCCGGCACGACCACGCGCCGCGGCACGATCCACAGCCCGATCAGGATGCCGACGACCGCCGCGATCGCCACCGGCACCTTCACCGACCCGACGATGTAGTGGGGCAGCAGGTGCGGGACGCCGGAGATCCCCTTGTTGCGTCCCAGGTCGGCGGCGAGGCCGGTCGTCGAGTGCAGCGAGAACAGCGGATCGCCGGTCACGGCGGCGTCGAGGCCGGCCCAGATCACCGGCCCCGCCGCCGTCAGCGCGAGATAGCGCAACCGCCTGCGCCAGCTCGCCGGCCACGCCACCCAGAGGAAGTAGCCGCCGATCAGCAGCCACGCCTCGGGGCGCATCAGGCTCGCGAGCATCAGCAGCACGAGCACCGGGTAGCCGCGCCGCGGGCGCTCGGCCTCGAGCACCGCCGCCCACACGAGCAGCGCCAGGTAGGGCACGTCGATGTAGCCGCGAATCGCCAGCGAGGGGAAGTCGAGCCGCGAGACCACGAGCAGCGCCGCCGCCCAGCCGACCCAGCGGGTGAACGTGATCCGACTGAGCCGGTAGACGCCCCACACGAGGACGACGAAGCTCGCGAGCGTGATCAGGACGAGGATCCGATCCGCGACGCGTCCGAACGGCTGCAGGAGAGCCCCGAACGCGATCGCCAGCGGGTGCTCCGTCGAGGCCCGGTAGGCCTTGAAGCTCAGGTGCTGGAAGTGGACGAGCTCCCGGCCCCAGTTCAGGAAGTAGTAGGAGTCGTAGTTCGGGTAGGTCGGGTAGGCGATGAACTCCGCGAGGCACGCGCCGATCAGGGCCGAGATCCCCAGGCGCTCCCACACGCGCAGCGGAACGGCGCGCAGCCGAGCGAGGATTCCCGCGCCCGGCGGCGGTCGTCGGGTGATCGTGGCGCTCTCCATCGAAGGGGATAACCTAGGGGAACTCCGGCGAGCTCTCGCCTTTCCTTCGCCGCGCCGGGGTGCGCCCGGCGCCTTCGAAACATGAAGCTCATCATCCAGATCCCCTGCCTTAACGAGGAGCGGACGCTTCCCGCCACCCTCGCCGACCTCCCGCGCGAGCTCGACGGCTTCGACAGCGTCGAGTGGCTGGTGATCGACGACGGCTCCACGGACCGCACGGTCGAGGTGGCGATCGAGCACGGCGTCGACCACATCGTCAAGTTGACGAACAACAAGGGCCTG
>JAOPZQ010000640.1 GCA_025964075.1 Solirubrobacterales bacterium
CGTCGCCGGATCGGCCGCCGAATCCTCGGAAATACCACCAGTATTCCCTTCGGCTTCGCCGACCGCCCGGCTCGGTCCACGACCACCCCGGACGCACCGTCCTGTTTTTCAGGACCCTCCTAGCCGCGCCGCTTGCCGGCCTGCTGGAGCGTCAGCCGCGCGGACGCGGCCTGGGGATCGCCGCCGGTCGGGCTCACCCGCCCGAGGTCGTTCCCTTCGGCCCGGTAGGCGTACGCGCGGGCGCTACCCGCCGGCGGCGCTCAGTCGCGGTCGCGCAGGAAGGCCGGGATGTCGATGTCGTCGTCCCGGATCTCCAGCGAGGAGCGCTGGCGGTCGTCGAGCTGCACGTCGCGGCGCGGCGTTCCGTGCTGTCGCGGCTGGCGGCTCACCGGCCGCGGCTCGCCGCGATCGAACCCCGTGGCGATGACCGTCACGCGGACGTCGTCGCCCATGTTCTCGTCGATCACGGCGCCGAAGATGATGTTCGAGTTGACGTCGGAGGCCGAGTTGACGATCTCCGCCGCCTCGTTGACCTCGAAGAGCCCGAGGTCGTGGCCGCCGGTGATGTTCAGCAGGATCCCGGTGGCGCCCTCGACGGACTCCTCGAGGAGCGGCGAGGAGATGGCCTCCTTCGCCGCTTCGACCGCGCGGTTCTCGCCGCCGGCGGTGCCGATGCCCATCAGGGCGCTCCCGGCGTCGTGCATGATCGTGCGCACGTCGGCGAAGTCGAGGTTGATCATGCCGGGGATCGTGATCAGGTCGGTGATGCCCTGGACGCCCTGACGCAGGACGTTGTCGGCCTCGCGGAACGCGTCGAGGATCGTCGTCCGCCGCTCCACGATCGACAGGAGCCGGTCGTTGGGGATGATGATCAGCGTGTCGACGTTCTCGCGCAGCTTCGCGATGCCCTCGCTCGCCTGACGCGAGCGCTGCGCGCCCTCGAATCCGAACGGGCGCGTGACCACTCCGACGGTGAGCGCGCCGATCTCGTTCTTGGCGATGTCGGCGATGACCGGCGCGGCGCCCGTGCCCGTGCCCCCGCCCTCACCCGCGGTGACGAAGACCATGTCGGCGCCCTTCAGCGCCTCCTTGATGTCATCGCGCGACTCGGCCGCCGCGGCCTGCCCGACGTCCGGGTTGGCGCCGGCGCCGAGGCCCTTGGTCAGCTCGTGGCCGACGTTCAGCTTGATGTCGGCGTCGCACATGGCGAGCGCCTGGGCGTCCGTGTTCGCGGCGATGAACTCGACCCCGCGCAGGCCTGCGTCGACCATGCGGTTGACCGCATTGGTGCCGCCGCCGCCGACGCCGACGACCTTGATGACTGCGAGGTAGCTGCCGCTGTCCATGATGCGTTTCCGTCCGACCCTTCAGTTAGCGTTGAGCGTTTCTCTGACGAACGCCACTGCGCAATTGTGGCACGTTACGGGCATTTCTGAGGATCTGTCAAAGGAATCGTGTCGCGGCAAGATCGCTTGCAAACCCGGGAACTCTCAACCCATGGTTGAGAGTTAGCCTATCCTCCCTCGACTCGGGGTCGAGCTTTGCCTCATTCTCCACGTGAGGTCGAGGGTCAGGGTTGAGTGGTCGAGGTAGAGGGTGTCGTCGCCGTCGGGGCCTGGCTGGCGCCCGCGACGTTCGGTGTGCCGCCGAGTTGCGGGACGTCGCTCTGCGAAGCCGGCGCGCCGGCCACGCCACCGGCCGCGGGGTGGCTCGGGACCGTCACGTCCACGTACGTGGCGCCCGCGGCGCCGGAGTCCGAGAGCACGCGAGCGAGGGCGGCCCACTTCGCGGCGAGCGCCTCGGTCCCGCCGAAGTAGGCGACCGGCCCACGGCGGAACTGCACGACGAGCCCGTGCGCGGTCGTGCTCGTGACGCGCATGACCTTCGCCGCCAACGCCGAGGGCGCGACGGCGAGCACCCGCAGCGCCTCGAGCGCCCGCGGGGCCGTGACGCGGCCGCCGGCGGGCGGGGTGGTCAGCGCGATCGCGGGCAGCCCGGCCGTGCCGGGCGCGGAGTGGAGCAGCCGCCCGTCCGCGGTCACCGCGGTGCGAGCACCCGCCGCGAGGATCGCCGCCACCGGGACGTTCTCACGGACCTCGATCGTGAGGCCGTGCGGGAAGTGGGTGCTGACGCTGATCCCGGTCACCAGCGGAAACGAGGAGACGGCGCCTCTCAGCGCCCCCTCGTCGACGTGCAGCGTCGTCATGTCGAGGGCCTTGGTTCGGAGCGCCTCGCTGATCTGCCGCGACTGCAGCCCGCTGACGCCGGTGATCTCGACGCGCGTCACGTCGACGAACGACGAGTCGCGGAACCACAGCCCGAACGCCACGACGACGGCGAGCACGCCGGCGACGATTCCCCAGGTTCGCGGGCGCACGCGGACGAGGAAGTCGATCAGTCGGCCGCCGACCGCGCGGACCGCGCGGGCGATCGCCGTGACGGGGCGGGGCGCCACGCGGGGACGAGCGGTCGCGGGCACGCCTAGCGCTCCCAGTCCGCCGGGAACGCCACGGGACCGAGGGCCTGCACCTCGGCCTCGAGCGTCACGCCGAACCGCTCGCGGACGCGGCGGCGGCCCTCGGCCATCAGCGCGACGATGTCGGCGGTCGTGGCCTCGCCGGTGTTCTCGACGAAGTTCGCGTGCTTCAGCGAGAACCGCGCGCCCCCGACCTCGAGGCCGCGGCAGCCGGCGGCGTCGAGCAGCTGGCCCGCCGTGCGGCCCTCGGCGCGAGGGTCGTCGGGGTTCTTGAACGTCGAGCCGAAGGTCTTGATGCCCGAGGGCTGCGCCGCCTTGCGGCGGGCGCGCATGGCGGCGAGCGTCGCCTTCACCTCGGCGCTCTGCGCCGGCTCGAGCGTGAACGCGGCGCGAGCGACGATCTCGCCGGGCGCGAGGTTCGAGCGGCGGTAGGCGAAGCCCAGCTCCTCCGGCGTGCGCTCGTCGATCCGCCCGTCGGGGGTGACGACCTTGACCCAGTCGAGCACGCGGGCGAGCTCGCCGCCGTAGGCGTTCGCGTTCATCCGCACCGCGCCGCCGACCGTGCCGGGGATGTTGACGCCGAACTCGAGGCCCGAGAGGCCGGCCTGGGCCGCCTTCGCGGCCACGGCCGGCAGCCGCGCGCCGCCCCCGCAGCGGATGCGGTGGCCGTCGAGCTCGATCTGTGAGAGGTCCTTTTCCAGCTTGATCACCAACCCGCGAACGCCCTCGTCCGCTACGAGGAGGTTCGACCCCGAGCCCACGACCCCTACCTCGAGCGCCTCCTCGCGCGCCCAGGCGGCCAGGGCGGCCAGGGCGGCCTCGGAGGGAGCGCGGGCGAAGTACTCCGCGGCGCCGCCGGCGCGCACGGTCGTATAGCGGGCGAGCGGGTGGTCGGGCACGACGCCCTCGGGCAGAGTGCGCGGCGGCATCCGCGCTCAGGCTAGACGTCGGCGCGGATGCCGCGTGCGCCGAGGTACTCGTCGAAGGCGGTGACCTTCTCGGTGTCCTCGTTGACCTCGTAGTACGCGAGCTTCCCCCACGCGATGCGGCAGAAGATGATGCCGCGGTTCTCGTAGACGATCTCACCGCCGGGCGCTCGGTGGCGGTCCTTGTACCGGAGGCACATCCGGGTGCTCCACGGCGGGCCGTCGACCACGATCTCGTCGGGGTCGAACTCCATCCCGACCTCGACGAAGCGCCGGACCCACGCCTCGAGCGCCTCACGGCCGTGGAGGTCGGCGGCCCAGCTGCTGCGGCCGGGGAAGACGAAGTGGACGTCGTCGGCGTAGGAGGAGAAGAGCGGCCGCGGGTCGCCCGCGTTCAGGGCCACGAGGTTGCGCCGGAGGAGCGCCCGGACCGCCGCGCGGTAGAGCGGTGGAAGGGCGGCCGCCGCGAGGACGAGCGCCTTCACGCCCCGTTCTCCACGAACTCCCGGATGGCCGTCGTGAGCGCGGCCGGCTGGTCCTCGGGGATGAACGTGTAGGAGTCGGCGATCTCGACGAGTCTGCCGTTGGGGAAGAGCTCGGCGAGGCGGCGGCCGTGCTCGGGCGGCATCACCCGGTCCTCCGACGCCCAGGCGACCAGGACCGGGCGGTCGAACGCGCGCTGGCGCTCGACCCACTCGCGCATGTCGGCCTTCGTGAAGCGGGTGAGCGCGTACTTGCGCAGGTCGCGGCGGATCGCCTTGTCGCGCTGGACCGGCTCGAGCCACGCGTCGATCACCTCGTCGGGCACGCGCTTGGACATCCAGCCGAGCGTCATCGGGAGGCGCCGGAGCGCGCGGATGCGCAGGGACTGGACCGCGAGGTTGATGCCGCCGGGGATCTTCGCCGCCAGCGCGACGTTCTTGCCGGGCAGGCCGGGCGGATAGTTGTCGAATGCCTCGCAGGAGCTGAGCACGAGCCGTCCGAGGCGCTCGTCGAGCCCCTCGCTCACCAGCATCTGCGCGCCGCCCCAGTCGTTGCCGACGAGCGTGACGTCGCGAAGGTCGAGGCGCTCGAGGAACTCCGCCACCAGGCGGACCTGCCCCCGGATCGTGAGGTCGGCGTCGGGCTTCATCGGCCGGCGGTGACCGCCGAGCGGCGTGGTCGGCAGGACGCAGCGATAGGCGTCGCGGAGCCCGGGCACGACGTTCCGCCACAGCGAGCTGTCGTTGAGCAGCCCGTGGAGGAAGACGATCGTCGGCCCCTCGCCCCCCGTGTCCTCGTACTCGATCGTTCCGGCCGTGAGCTCGATCTCCGGCATCGTCCGCTCCTCGATTTGATAGATCGCTCTAGCGTCTCGGTAACCTAACATGCCGAGGCACTGCAACGACGAGGAGTCCCCGTGGCGAGCACCAAGGACCGGATCGTGGACGCGAGCGCCGAGCTCTTCCGCCGCAACGGCTACACCGGAACGGGCGTCAAGCAGATCGTGGCGATGGCCGGCGCCCCGTTCGGCTCGCTCTACCACTTCTTCCCCGGCGGCAAGGAGCAGCTCGGCGAGGAGGTCATCCGCTGGTCCGGCGCCATGTACGGCCAGCTGATCGGCGCGATCTTCGACCCGGCCCCCGACGTCGTCACCGCCGTCCACGACTTCTTCGCCGGCGCCGCCGAGACCCTGCGCGAGACCGACTACGCCGACGCCTGCCCGATCGCCACCGTCGCCCTCGAGGTCGCGAGCACGAGCGAACCCCTGCGCCAGGCGACGGCCGACGTCTTCGAGAGCTGGATCGCCGGCGGCAGCGAGCGCTTCGAGGCCGCCGGGATCCCGCCGGCGCGGGCGCGCGAGCTGACGATCGCGATGCTCGCGTCTCTGGAGGGCGCCTTCGTGCTCTGTCGCGCGATGCGGACGACGGTGCCGCTGGAGGTGGCGGGCGGGACCATGGTGGGCGTGGTCCGGGACGAGCTGGAGTCCACGCCTTCCTGAAGGCCCGGCGAGAACGGCGGCCACCAAGGATGAGGTCGCCGGCGAGCCAAAGGGGCCTGGCCCCTTTGCTCTTCGAGGTCACGTAACCGCAACTATTCGGGGTGCCGTGACCACACCCCGGAGAAGGCAGGCCACGGGGACCGGACCCTCGTCCTTTCGCGGCCGCCGTTGTCGGGCGGTCCTGACGGGCGCGCGGAGCCGCGCCAACCGGGCCACGCCCGAGCTACGGAGCCACCAGCCGCCGCCCCAGCACGTCCACGTTCCCGGCCCCCAGCACGACACACACGTCCCCCGGCCGCAGCCGCGCCCCGAGGAACGCCTGCGCCGCGTCGAAGTCCGGCATCCACGCGACTGGCCGGCCCCCG
>JAOPZQ010000222.1 GCA_025964075.1 Solirubrobacterales bacterium
TCGGTCGAGACCTGGGACCGGGCGCGGATCGAGAGCGAGGGCATGGGCGCGTTCGCGGCGGTGGCGCGCGCCGCCCACGAGGAGCCGCGGCTCATCGTCCTGCGCCACGAGCCGGACGGCGCGGGCGGCCCGCTCGTCGCCTTCGTCGGGAAGGGCGTGACGTGGGACTCCGGCGGCTACTGGCTGAAGCCGCACGCGTCGATGCCCGCGGAGAAGTACGACATGTCGGGCGGCGCCGCGGTGATCGAGGCGATCGCGGCGATCGCCGAGCTCGGGCTGCCGATCCGGATCCTCGGCGTGGTCGGGGCGACGGAGAACGCCCTCGGCGGCGGCGCGATGCGGCCGAGCGACGTGCTGCGGGCGCTCGACGGCACGACGATCGAGATGAACAACTCCGACGCCGAGGGCCGGCTGATCCTCGCGGACTGCCTGACCTACGCGCGCCGGCAGGGCGCCGAGCGGCTCGTCGACGTCGCGACGCTGACGGGCGGCGCGGTGGTCGCCCTCGGCAAGACGTTCGCCGCGCTGCTCGGCAACGACGAGGCGTGGGCCGCCGAGGTGACGGCGGCCGCGGTCGCCAGCGGCGAGCGCGTCTGGCGCCTGCCCCTCGATCCCGAGTACGCCGAGCGCGTCCGCGGGCGCGTCGCGCAGCTGACGAACCTCGCCGAGAACCGCTCCCACGCGTCCGCGATCACCGCCGCCGAGTTCCTCCACCACTTCGCGGGCGACGTGCCGTGGGCGCACCTCGACATCGCCGGCGTCGCCGACGACGTCGGCAAGCCCTACGCGCCGCGCGGCGGAACGGGCTGGGGCGTCAGGCTGCTCGTCGCGCTCGCGCGCCGGCTCGCGTCCGCCTAGCGGACCCGAATCCCGTCGAGCAGCGCGTCGCAGTAGCCGGCGGCGATCCCGTCGGCGTCGAGGCGCCCGCGCGGCGTGTACCACTGCGGCAGGTAGTTGACCATCCCGAGCAGCGCGAGGAGCGTGAGCTGGGGATCGGCCATCGCGAAGATCCCCTCGCGGCGGCCGCGGTCGAGCACTCCCGCGAGCAGGTCCTCGAAGTCCTTCCGCGCGCGTCGCACCTCGGCCCAGCGCGGCTCCTCCTCGACGGTCCGCCGCTCCTGGTCGAACACGAGCATGTGGTCGCGGTGGCGCTCGACGTGGGCGACCCACTCGCGCACGAGCGCGCGCAAGTGCGTCTCCGGATCGGCATCGGCGGAGAGGATCTCCCGGGCGCGCTCGAGCAGCGGCTCGAGCAGCTCCTCGTGGATGCGGAAGAGGAGGTCCTGCTTGCTCCCGATGTAGTGGTAGAGGCCGCCCCGCGTAAGGCCGGTCGCCTCGATCAGGTCGTCGATCGACGTCGCGTGGTAGCCGCGCTGGGCGAACACGCGGGCGGCCTGGTCGACGACCTCCTGCTGGCGGCGGTCGTAGCGCTCACGAAGCGCGGGGCGGACGGGAGGCGAGGACATGCGAGCGGCGTCAGGTTACCGACATCCCAAAGAACTTAGACCGTTCGTTCGGTATAAGTTACGTGGACCATGAACTTCGACCTCTCCGACGACCACCGCCTCCTGCGCTCGACCGTGCGGGAGTTCGCCGAGGGCGAGATCGCGCCGGTAGCCGAGGAGCTCGACCGCACCAAGGCCTTCCCCTACGAGATCGTCCGCCAGCTCGGCGAGCTCGGCCTGATGGGCATCCCGTTCCCCGAGGAGTACGGGGGCTCGGGCTCGGACACGCTGGCGTACGCGATCGCGGTCGAGGAGCTGACGCGCGTCGACTCCTCCGTCGGCATCACGATGTGCGCGCACACGTCGCTGGGCACCCAGCCGATCTTCCTGTTCGGCTCCGAGGAGCAGAAGCGCGAATGGCTCCCCGAGCTGTGCGCGGGCCGGAAGCTCGGCTCGTTCGGGCTGACCGAGCCCGACGCCGGCTCAGACGCCGGCAACACCCGCACGACGGCCGACCTGCGCGACGGCGAGTGGGTCATCGACGGCGCCAAGCAGTTCATCACCAACGCCGGCACGGACATCTCCGGCGTCGTCAGCATCACCGCGGTCACCGGACGGGAGAACGGGCACCGGGAGATCTCGAGCCTCCTCGTCCCCAACGGGACGCCGGGCTACGAGCCCGGCCCGCCGTACCGGAAGATGGGCTGGAACGCGTCCGACACCCGGCCGCTCACGTTCGCCGAGTGCCGCGTGCCGGAGGAGAACCTGCTCGGCGAGCGGGGCCGCGGCTACCCGCAGTTCCTCGCCGTCCTCTCGATCGGGCGGATCGGCGTGGCGGCGATGGGCGTGGGGCTCGCCCAGGGCGCGCTCGACCAGGCGCTGGCCTACGCCAAGGAACGCCGCGCGTTCGGTCAGCCGATCGGCTCCTTCCAGCTGATCCAGGCCAAGCTCGCCGACCTCTCGGCGGAGATCGAGGCCGCGCGCCTCCTCGTCTACCGCGCCGCGTGTGAGAAGGACCAGCACCGGGACTTCGCGCTCACCGCCGCCCAGGCGAAGCTGAAGACCGGGCGGCTCGCGGTGCGGGCCTGCGAGGAGGCCGTCCAGATCCACGGCGGCTACGGCTACATCGAGGAGTACCCGGTGTGCCGCTACTACCGCGACGCGAAGATCCTCACCATCGGAGAAGGGACCGACGAGGTCCAGCAGATGGTGATCGCGCGCGCCATGGGCCTCTGACCGGGGTCAAGTCTTTCTTTGCCACATCGTGAGATTTGATGTGGCAAAGAAAGACTTGACCCCCACGCGCTTACGGGTCGGCGAGCTGGCGCTCGGCGGCGCGCTCCAGGATCTGCTCCGCGGCCGACGCCGGGTCGGTGCGGCGCGCGACCACCTCGTCGAGGAGCCTTTGGACCTCGGCGTCGTCCTCGAGCGAGGCGACGAGCTCCCGGCGCATCCGGCCGGCGGCGATCGCGATCACCTCGTTCATGAGGTTGCGCCGCCGGCGCTCGGCGAGCGCCCCCTCGGCCTTCAGGTGCTCCTGGTGGGCGGCGATCCGCTCGAGCAGGTCCTCGACGCCCTGGCCACGCGCCGCCTCGGTCTTGACGATCGGGATCCGCCAGCCCTTCTGCGGCCCGAGCGACAGGATGCCGCGGATCTCGCGCACCATCGTGTCGGTCAGCGGGTGGTCGGACTTGTTGACGACGATGATGTCCGGGATCTCCATCACCCCGGCCTTGAGGGCCTGGATCGAGTCGCCGGAGCCGGGCATGAGCACGAGCACCACCGTGTCGGCGTGGTCGATGATGTCGACCTCCGCCTGGCCGACGCCGACGGTCTCGAGGAAGATCGCCTGCTTGCCCGAGGCGTCCATCAGGAGGGCGGCCTGCAGCGCCGCCTCGGACAGGCCGCCGAGCGCGCCGCGGTTGGCCATCGAGCGGATGAACACGCCGGGGTCGAGGAAGTGCTCGCTCAGGCGGATCCGGTCGCCGAGGAGCGCGCCATGGGTGAACGGCGAGGACGGGTCGATCGACAGGACGCCGACCGTCCGGTCCCGCGCCCGCTCGAGCTTCGTCAGCGCTCCGAGCAGCGTCGACTTGCCGACACCCGGAGGCCCGGTGAAGCCGACGACCATGGCCTCGCCGGTACGCGGGTAGACCTCGCGGACGAGCTTCCAGCCGTCGGGATCGTCGTCCTCGACCAGCGAGATGCCGCGCGCGAGCGCGCGCTTGTCGCCGTCGAGGAGGCGTTGGGCGAGGGTCTTCTCGGCGGACACGGACGCGGCATGATCGCAGGAGCCCGGGTCAGGGCCGGGCGCGCCGCTCACCCTGGGTGTCGTCGATCTCACCCCTCGATACGATTGCCGCCCCGTGGATCCCGTCCTTCTGCCCCCGGCGGGCCGCGTCCCCACTCGTCGGCGCCGCCCGGACATCCCGCCGCCGGTCCTGCGCTCCGCTCCGCCTCCCCGCGAGGGAGGACTGCTCGCGCTGCTGCGCTTCTACAAGCAACACCGCATGCTCACCTTCAACTACCTGCGCCTGGCCGTCCGCCAGCAGTGGCTGCGGTTGCGGTTCCGCGGGCGCCTGGTAACCGACGGCCCGTGCTTCATCTGCCCGCAGGTGAAGCTCGAGATCGGGAAGGGCGCGAAGCTGCACGTCGGGCGGTGGGCGTGGATCGGGCACGGCACCAAGATCCGGGTCCACGAGGGCGAGGTGAGGATCGGAGCGAAGAGCGTCCTCGGCCAGGAGTGCACGATCTCGGCCTTCCAGCACGTCGAGATCGGCCGCGAGTGCATCGTCGCCGACCGCGTGATGCTGATCGACTTCGACCACGGCGTCGTCGAGGTCGAGCGCCCGATCCGCTACCAGGGGATCTACAAGCGCGACGTCGACGTCGGCCACAACTGCTGGGTCGGCTACGGGGTCTGCATCCTGCGCGGCGTGCGCGTGGGCGACAACTGCGTGCTCGGCACGAGCGCGGTCGTCACCAAGGACGTCCCCGACAACGCCGTCGTCGGCGGCGTCCCGGCGCGGATCATCCGCATGCGCAAGTCGCCGAAGTCGTTCAGGTGGGAATAGGGGAAAAAGGGGTCTGACCCCTTTTTCCCGACGCCGCGCACAGGTCGCGGTAGAGCGCGGTCGTCTGGCGCGCGATGTCCGTCCAGTCGAAGCGCATCACGTGCTCGGCCGCCTCGGCCACGAGGCCGTCGCGCAGCGCGTCGTCGGCGAGCACGCGCTCCATCGCCTCGGCCAGCGACCGCGGGTCCCGGGCGGTGAAGCGCAGGCCCACGTCCGGGTTGGGCACGACCTCGCGCAGCCCGCCGACGTCGGCGACGATGCACGGGCAGCCCGAGGCCATCGCCTCGAGCGCGACGAGCCCGAACGGCTCGTAGATGCTCGGCACCACGCAGAGGTCGGCGATCCGGTAGAGCGAGTGGAGGACGTCGTCGCCGATCCAGCCGAGGAACGTGCCCCGGTCGGCGAGCCCGCGACGTCGCGCCTGGGCCTTGAGGTCGGCCTCGGCGGTGCCCGACCCGGCGACGAGGAACCGCACCCCCGGCAGGCGGCGGGCGAGCCGCGGCAGGGCGTCGAGGGCGAGGTGGAAGCCCTTCTCGTAGACCAGGCGGCCGACGAGCAGGACGAGCCGCTCGTCCGGCGCGGCGAAGCGGGCGCGCAGCGCGACGAGGTCGTCGACGGGCTGGAGGTCGTCGGGGTCGATGCCGTTGGGGATCACGGTCACGCGGGCCTCGTCGATCCCGTAGACGTCGGCGACGTGGCCGCGCATGTAGTGCGAGCACGTGATCACGCGGTCGGCGCGGTTCGCCATCCAGTGCTCGATCCCGTGGATGTACGACTGCGGGTGCTTGTCGACCCAACCCTGGTGGCGCCCGTACTCCGTCGCGTGGATCGTCGTCACGAGCGGCACGCCCATGCGGCCGGCGAGCCGGTCCCCGGCCACCGCGACGAGCCAGTCGTGCCCGTGGACGAGGTCGAACCCGTGGCGCTCGGCGAGCTCGAAGCCGGCGGCGATCATGTCGGAGTTCATCCCGCGCACCCAGGTGAGGAACGCCTCGAGGTCGTCGGGATGACGGCCCTCGCGGAGGCGGTGCACGTGGACCCCTTCGACCTCGGCCTCGTCGGGCATGCCGGCGGCGCCGCGGGTGAGGACGTGAACCTCGACCTCCGCGGCTGCGAGCTGCTCGGAGAGCTTGCTCACGTGGCGCGCGAGCCCGCCCTCGATCAGTGGCGGGTACTCCCAGGAGAGCATCAGGACGCGGGGGGCCACGAGCGCCGCGGACGTTAGCGGACGCTACGGTTCGGACGGTGAATCCCGACGCCATCCGCGAGGTCAACGTCCGCTACCACGACGCTGCGGCGCGCGAGTACGACGCCAAGTGGGGCGTGAGCTTCGAGGAGGTCGGCCGCGAGCAGGTGCTCGGCAAGCTGCGCAAGGCGCTCGGCCGGCGCCCGGGGCACTTCCCGCGTGCGCTCGAGGTCGGGGCCGGGACGGGCTACTTCTCGCTCAACCTCGTGCGGGAGGGGGTGATCGGGGCCGCGACGTGCACCGACATCTCCCCCGGCATGGTCGAGGCGCTCGAGGAGAACGCGGCGCGCCTCGGGGTCGACGTCGAGGCGAGCGTGGCCGAGGCGGAGAGCCTGCCCTTCCCCGACTCGTGGTTCGACCTCGTCCTCGGCCACGCCGTGCTGCACCACCTGCCCCACCTCGACGCCGCGTTCGCCGAGTTCCACCGCGTGCTGCGGCCGGGCGGCTGGATCGTCTTCGCGGGGGAGCCATCGCGGCGGGGGGACCGGATCGCGGCCGTCCCGAAGCGGCTCGCGCATCGCGCGGCGCCGCTGTGGCGCTCG
>JAOPZQ010000664.1 GCA_025964075.1 Solirubrobacterales bacterium
GGCGGCCCGCGTAGGGCTACGCGCCCCCGCCGGCGACCGGGGGCGCGGTCGGGTCCGGCCCCGCGACGGCGGGCTGCTCGCGAGCCAGGTACTCCTCGAGGCGCTCCGGGTCGGCGTTCGAGCGCTCGGCGACCTTCAGCAGCGACGACATCGTCGCCACCTCCTCGACCTGCTCCTTGAGGAACCAGCCCATGAAGTTCTCCGAGAGGAAGTCGCCGTGCTCGCGGGCGACCCCGGCCAGCGCGGCGATCTGGTCGCTCACGCGGCGCTCCTGGTCGAGCGCCAGGGCGATCGGCGCGACGACGTCCGCGAACCGCGTCTCGGGGGGGCCGACCCCGGGGATCGTCGGCATCTCGTCGGCGTCGAGGAGGTACCGGACCATCATCAGGGCGTGGTCGCGCTCCTCCATCGCCTGGCGGTAGAAGAAGGCGGCGAGGCGCGGGAGCGTCTCCGCGTCGTAGTAGACGGCGTTGGCCACGTACTGCTGCGACGCGGCGAACTCGTACGCGATCTGCTCGTTCAGGCGCTCCACAAATTGGGCGGCGGGCATGTCCGGTGATGTTACGCGCCCGGCTTCCGGCCCGGCCCCCGGGTATGCTCCCGGGCGCCATGGCTACCTGCCTGATAACCGGTGGGGCCGGCTTCCTGGGGTCGCATCTCTGCGACGAGCTGCTGCGTCGCGGGAATCGCGTCCTCTGCGTCGACAACCTGGAAACCGGCTCGCTGGCCAACATCGAGCACATCCGGGTCCCGGAGTTCGTCCATTACAACGTGGACATCACGGATCCGTACCACGTCGAGGAGCCGGTGGACTTCGTCTACCACCTGGCGTCGCCGGCGTCGCCGATCGACTACCTGCGCCTGCCGCTGCACACGCTGAAGGTCGGTTCCTACGGGACGCACCACACGCTCGGCCTCGCGAAGCTGAAGCGCGCGCGATTCCTCCTCGCCTCGACCTCGGAGGTCTACGGCGACCCGGAGGTCCACCCGCAGCCGGAGAGCTACTGGGGGAACGTCAACCCGATCGGCCCGCGCGGCGTCTATGACGAGGCGAAGCGCTATGCCGAGGCGCTGACGATGGCCTACCACCGTCAGCAGGGCGTCGACACCGCCATCGTCCGGATCTTCAACACCTTCGGTCCCCGAATGAGGCCGAACGACGGCCGCGCGATCCCGACGTTCCTGCGCCAGGCGCTGCAGGACCGTCCGCTGACCGTGTTCGGGGACGGCTCGCAGACGCGGTCGTTCTGCTTCGTCGAGGACGAGATCCGCGGCCTGATCGGGCTCGCGGAGTCGGGCCATCACCTGCCGGTGAACATCGGCAACCCCGAGGAGTACACGCTGCTCGAGCTCGCGCAGACGGTGATCGAGGTCACCTCCTCGCGGTCGGAGATCGTGCACGAGGCGCTGCCCGTCGACGATCCCCAGGTGCGCCAGCCCGACATCACGCTGGCGCGGCAGATCCTCAGCTGGGAGCCCACCGTGGGGCTACGGGAGGGGCTGCAGCGTACGATCGAGGCCGCGGGACCGGAGGCGCTGATCGGCTCGCTGAGGTAGGCGACCGCCTGACATGCGGAAAGTGCGGAACTTGGACGCCTCGGCCCCGTTTGATCAGGCAGTGGACAGGACGGCCTGATGGCGCTCGGCGAGATCGAGGAGCAGGCGGCGCGGGAGACGGCGGAGCTCGATCCCACGGTTCCCGACCTGACGCGCGTCGCGCGGGACGTGCGCGCGAAGCGCCCGGCGGCCCTGTCGTTCATCCTCCGCTGGTCGACGGTCCGCAAGCTGGGACGGGCCGCTTCGCTCCTCGCGATCGACCTCATGGGCCTGTGGCTCGCGATCTTCACGGCTCTGTGCACCAAGGAGCTCGTGCGGACCGGCCACGCGTTCGCCGACGTGCAGTGGCGCACCGCCCGGGGCGACGTGAAGTTCGCGTTCCTCCTGACGGTCCTGCTCTTCGTCCGCTACGACCTCTACGCCGAGCGCTCGCGGCGGCCGGGCCTGAACCGGATCGTCGCCGCCCTGTTCCAGATGACGATCGTCGCCCTGATCTTCCTGCTGGCCAGCGGCTACAAGTTCTCGAGCTACTTCCTGTTCTACGGCTCGTTCTTCTTCGCCGTCGTCTACATCGGCACGTTCCGCTACGTGCACACGTGGCTGACCGGGTTCGTCCTCGACCGCGCGGGCTACCGCCGGCGCGCGCTGCTCGTGGGCCGCGGCGCCCACATCGAGGAGGTCGCGCACGCGCTCTCCGACAGCGCCCACTCGCCGGTCGAGGTCGTCGGCTTCATCTCGCTGACGCCGCGGCCCGACAACGGGCTGCGCTCCCTGGGCCAGATCGAGGACCTGCCGGACGTGCTCGCGCGGACCCAGGTGCAGGAGGTGATCATCGCCGACCCGGACTTCCCGCAGGAGCGCGCGGTCGACCTCGTCGACGTCTGCCACCAGCGTGGCGTCACGGTGCACATCGCGCCCTCGACGATGGAGATCCTCATCCAGCGGGCCGAGTTCGCTCCCGGGCAGTCCGTGCCCCTGTTCACGCTGCGCCCGCCGGTCTTCGAGGGCATGGACTTCGTCCTCAAGCGCACGTTCGACCTCGTCGTCTCGATCGCGCTCCTCGTCCTCCTGAGCCCGCTGCTCCTCCTGATGGCCATCGCCGTGGCGATCTCCTCGCGCGGCCCCGTCTTCTACGGCTCGATCCGGCCCGGCATGGGCGGCACGCCTTTCTCCTGCTGGAAGTTCCGCACGATGCGCTCCGACGCCGACCAGCTGCAGGCCGACCTCGAGTCGGAGAACGAGGCCTCGGGCGCCCTGTTCAAGATCCGCAAGGATCCGCGCCTCACGCGCGTCGGCCGGGTCCTGCGCCGGTTCTCGCTCGACGAGCTGCCGCAGCTGTGGAACGTCGTCCGCGGCGAGATGTCGCTCGTCGGGCCGCGCCCGCTGCCGCTGCGCGACTTCGAGCGCCTCGAGGACTGGCACAAGAAGCGCTACCTCGTGCTGCCCGGCATCACCGGCCTGTGGCAGGTCTCCGGCCGCTCGGACCTCGACTTCGACGACCTCGTGCGCCTCGACTTCCTCTACCTCGAGCGCTGGTCGGTCTTCCTCGACATGGTCATCCTGCTGAAGACCGTGCCCGCCGTGCTGAGCAAGCGCGGGGCGTTCTAGCCGGACCTACTTCATCATCGCGCCCATCATGGCCTTGTGACCGCCGGGGACCGTGAGGCCGGGGACCGAGTCCGGCGCGGCCACGAGCCACACGGCGAGCGCGAGGAGGAGCGCCGCGGCGCCCCATGTCGCGACGCGCCGCCACGGCAGCGTCTTCTCGAGTGCGATCAGCGCCGCGACGAGGGCCGTCCAGGCGAGGCTCATCACCCCGAGCGCGAACAGCGCCGCCATCAGCGCCCAGCAGCAGCCGAGGCACCAGGCGCCGTGCCGGGCGCCCATCTCGACCGCGCCGCGCGGGCCCTCGCGCCAGGTGCCGAGGAGGAAGCCGAGCGGGCTGCGGCACTTCGTCAGGCAGACCTCCTTGAGCGGCGTCAGCTCGTAGGCGGCGGCGAGCGCGAGCACGCCACCGGCCAGCCACCGCCCGCCGCGGTGCCAGGCGAGGTCGGCGCCCAAGAGCTCGCGGCCGAGCCGGAACCCGCCGTAGGCGGCGAGCCCGGCGGCGCTCCACACGAGCAGGTACCCGCCGGCGAAGAGAAGCGGGCCGGCGAGGCCGCGGCGGCGGGTCATGCGCGAGTAGAGCGCGACCGTCGGGGCGACCGACGGGAACATCATCGCGGCCATCATCACGACCCAGACGCCGAGGAACCATCCGAGCGCGCCCAGGTGGGTCCCGGGCCCGCCGTCCATGCCCGCCATGCGGTCGGCGGTCGACCACCAGGCGAGCCCGACCACCCCGAGCAGTACAGCGACGAGGCCGAGGCGCGTCCGAACCGCGGCGAACGCCTCGGCGAGCTGCCGGCGCTCGGGGCGCTGCGCGGGGACCGAGGCGACGCCGGCCGCGGTCATCGTCACGCCGCCCAGGAGAACTGCGCGGTCGAGAAGGCCGACTTCCCCTCGAACTCGATGCCGAACGCGTTGACGTTCGCCCGGGTCGCGCGCGAGATCGTCAGCTCCGAGCCGGCCGGGTGGAAGATGCCGGTCATCCGCGCCGGCTCGCCGCTCTCGACCCCGAACGGCACCACGTCCTCGATCTCGATGTCGACGGCGTCGCCGATGCGGATCGAGTGGCGCAGCCCGTCCTCGTGGACCTCGATCGCCGCCCGCTCGACGCCCAGGTTCTCGCCGACGAGCGGGCCCAGGGCCTCCATCGGACCGCCGAGCGCGCCGGAGAACACGGCACCGAGCTTCTCGGCCTGGTCGTCGGAGGCCGCGGCGTCGATGAACACGCCGAGGCGCCAGTTCCCGTCGGTCATCACCTTCGGCGTATCGGCGACGGCGGCGACCGTCACGCCGCTCACGTCGGTGCCCTCGACCTCGCCGTCCCTGACGTTGAAGACGAGCGTCACCCGGCAGCGGTCGTAGTCGGCGCCGAGCGCCAGCGACGCGGTGCACGGACACACAACCTCACAGGAGCAGCTCTCGAAATAAGACCCTTCGAGCTTCCACGCCATCTCCGCCCTCCTTCGGTGTGTGAGGTGGATGGTACGCCCAAGGCGCGCAGTACGCTGCTCGCGGATCCATGCTCCGCTATCGCTTCCTGTTCGAGCAGATGTTCCGTCGCGAGCTCCGGCGCAAGTACGCCGGGTCGGCGCTCGGCGTGCTGTGGTACGTCGTCAACCCGCTCGTGCTCATGGGCGCCTACACGCTGATGTTCGGGCTGCTGTTCCCGCAGAACATCCCCGACTACTCGATCTTCCTCATGATCGGGCTCATCGTGTGGACGTTCTTCCAGCAGTCGCTGATGGCGGCGGCGCCGTCGCTGCTCGACCAGTCCTCGCTCGTGCGCAAGGCACGGTTCCCGCGGGAGACGATCCCGGGCGCCGTGGTCACCGTCCAGCTCGTGACGTTCGCCGCGGTGCTCCTGCTCCTCCTGCCCGTGGCGATCGCGGTGCGGGGGAAGGTGGGCGCCTCGTTGCTCCTGCTACCGGTCCTCGTCGCGCTGCTGTTCGGCTTCGTGCTCGGGTGCTCCCTCGTCGTCTCGATCCTCCACGCCTACTTCCGCGACGTCGCGCCGGTCGTGGCCGCCGCGCTCCTCCCGTGGTTCTTCATCTCGCCGATCTTCTTCGAGCCCTCCCAGGTGCCGTTCGTCGAGCGCCATGGCTGGGTGGGGACGATGATCGAGTGGGTGAACCCGGTCGCGCCGTTCATCGAGGGCATGCGGCGCGTGGTCTACGACGGCGCCGGGCCGGGTTGGGGCCGGCTCGGCTACGCGGTGGCCGCGGCGGTCCTCGCGCTCGGCGCGGGGTGGTTCGCGTTCCGCCGGGGCGACGGCGAGCTCGCGGTGGTCGTATGAGGCCCGGCGAGATCGTCCTCGACCGCGCCTCGCGCGCGTTCTCCGTCCGCGCCGACCAGGGCCGGACGCTCAAGCAGCTCTTCGTCGGCCGCCGCCGTGCGGGCGGCCCGCCGCCCGTGCAGGCGCTGCGCGACGTCACGCTGCGCGTCGAGCCCGGGGAGACCGTGGGCGTCGTCGGGCGCAACGGCGCGGGGAAGACCTCGACGCTCAAGGTGCTCGCGGGCATCGTGCCGCTCGACGCGGGGACGGTGGAATGCGGCGGGCGGATCGTCTCGCTGCTCGAGCTCGGCGCGGGCTTCGGGCGCGACTTCACCGGCCGCGAGAACATCTACCTGAACGGGGCGATCCACGGCCTCACCAAGGTCGAGATCGAAGAGCGGCTCGACCGCATCATCGCCTTCTCCGAGCTGGGAGACTTCGTCGACGTGCCCGTGCGCACGTACTCGACGGGCATGTTCGTGCGGCTCGGGTTCGCGATCGCCGCGCACCTCGACGCCGAGATCCTCCTCATCGACGAGGTGCTCGCCGTCGGCGACGAGGCGTTCCAGCGCAAGTGCCTGCGGCGGATCTCCGAGCAGATCGCGGCCGGCGTGACCCTCGTGCTCGTCTCCCACGACCCCGGGCAGATCGAGCGCGTTTGCGAACGGGTGGTCGTGCTCGACGGCGGCGAGGTGGCGTTCGACGGCGCGACCGCCGACGGGCTCCTCTTCTACCACCGGCTGCTCGGCGTCGAGGAGGGCGGCGGCGGTTCGCTGCGCGCGCCGGGCTCCCGGAGCGTGTCGGTGCGCGAGGCGGAGCTGCTCGACGGCGCGGGCCGCTCGACGCGGCTCTTCCACGCGGGCGAGCCGCTGCGCCTGGCGGTCGAGCTCGACGGGCACGCGGAGCTCCGGCTCGAGGTGCGCGACGAGAACGGCCATGCGGTGTTCGCGACGCGCACCGCGGCGGCGCCCGGTCGCCTCTCGTGGGACGTCGAGCGCCTGGCGCTGCTCGGCGGCGACTACGACCTGGCGCTCGGCGCCGGGCCCGAGGCCGGGTTCGAGCGCGTGCTGCGCTTCGCGGTCGCGGCGGAGCCGGACGCCGAGGGCGTCGTCGACCTGCGCGGCGCGTGGTCGACCGCGGAGGTGACGGCGTGACCGAGGGGGACGACCCCGCCCAGCACGCGCTGTGGTCCGCTCGGGCTGCGGCGAAGCAGGCGCGCGAGCGCGGCGCCTACGACGACGACCTCTCCGGCTTCACCGTCCAGCCGACGGACGCGGTCACCGTCGACCGCCTGCTCGAGTGGGCGCTGATCGAGCCCGACGAGTCCCGCGTCTACTCGACGCGGCGCTGGGGCAAGCCGATCACCCTGCTCAAGCGCGGCCTCCTGCGCGTGCTGCACCAGTACCACAACGAGCTGCTCGCGGAGCAGACCCGCTTCAACCTCCAGATGACCGTCTACGCCGGCGAGCTGACCGAGAAGCTGCAGGACCTCGAGGCGCGCGTGGCGGCGCTGGAGGAGCGCCCCGCGCCGAAGTGAGAATCCACCAGCTCCTGTCCGGCGCGGGCCCGGTCGACGCCGTGACCGCCCAGGCGCTCGCCTATCGCCGGCGATTCTCGAGCTGGGGGTGGGACGGCGAGGACGTCGCCGTCCACCTCGATCCCCGGGTCAACGGCCGCTTCCTCGCGCCGCGGGAGCTCGTGGCCGCGCCCGAGGACGTCCTGCTCTTCCACTACTCCGCCTACGCGCCGCGCCTGCGCCCCTGGCTCGGACGCCCGAACGCGAAGCTGCTCGTCTACCACAACGTCACGCCGGCCCGGTACCTGTGGGGCTACGAGCCCGTCGTGGCGATCCACTGCGCCGTCGGCCGCTCGCAGCTGCCGGACTTCGCGCGGGGCGTCGACCTCGCGGCCGGCGTGTCGGCGTACAACGCGCGCGAGCTGGCGGACGCCGGCGCGCCGCGCACCGCCGTCGTGCCGATCCTCTTCGAGGCCGGCGCGCTGGGCGACGCGGGGCCCGACCTGCCGCCGGGCCCCCCGACCGTCCTCTGTGTCGGGCGCCTCACCCCGCACAAGCGCCACGACCTCGTCCTGCGCGCGTTCGCGCTCTACCGCCGCGAGCGCGCGCCCGACGCGCGCCTCGTGCTCGTCGGCGAGGCGGTGTCGGCGAGGTACCGGGCGCAGATCGCCGAGCTCGCGGAGCGGCTCGCGCCCGGCGCCGTGCGCATCGAGAGCAGCCGGCCGGCGAGCGAGCTCGCCGGCCGCTACCGCGCCGCCCACGCCTTCCTCACGCTCTCCGAGCACGAGGGCTTCTGCATCCCGCTGCT
>JAOPZQ010000223.1 GCA_025964075.1 Solirubrobacterales bacterium
GACTCCGACGGAGCTGACGCCAATGCCGACGACCCTGTTCGACAAGATCTGGGCCGCCCACGAGGTCGCGCCCGGCCTGCTGTACATCGACTTGCACCTCGTGCACGAGGTCACGAGTCCCCAGGCAGTCGACGGCCTCCGGCTCGCCGGGCGGAAGGTGCGCCGGCCCGACCGGACGCTCGCCACCGCCGATCACAACACCCCGACGGACGGCACGCCGGTCGCCGCGCGCATCCGCGACGAGCTCTCGCGCGTGCAGGTCGAGACGCTCGAGCGCAACTGCGCCGAGTTCGGGATCCCCGTGTACTCGCTGGGCTCGGACCGCCAGGGGATCGTCCACGTGATCGGCCCGGAGCTCGGCGTCACCCAGCCCGGGATGACCATCGTCTGCGGCGACTCCCACACCGCCACGCACGGCGCCTTCGGCGCGCTGGCGTTCGGGATCGGGACGAGCGAGGTCGAGCACGTCCTCGCCACGCAGAGCATGGTGCAGCCCAAGCCGCGCTCGATGCGCATCCGCTACGAGGGCGAGCTCGGCTTCGGCGTCACCGCCAAGGACCTGATCCTCGGCACGATCGGCCAGATCGGCGTCGACGGCGCCGTCGGCCACGTGGTGGAGTTCGCCGGCCCGGCGATCGAGGCGCTCTCGATGGAGGGCCGCATGACCGTCTGCAACATGACGATCGAGGGCGGCGGCCGCGCCGGGATGATCGCGCCCGACGACAAGACGTTCGAATGGATTGGAGGCCCACCCGCCCGCCCGGCGGCGCCCGCCGACTTCGAGGAGGCCGTCGAGCGCTGGCGCGAGCTCCGGACCGACGATGGCGCGACCTTCGACCGCGAGATCGTCGTCGACGCCGGCGCGCTCGGCCCCCAGGTGACCTGGGGGACGGCGCCCGACATGGTCGCGTCGGTCAGCGACGCGGTTCCCGCCCCGCGGGACGAGGGCGAGGAGCGCGCGCTCGAGTACATGGCGCTCGAGGCGGGCACGCCGATCGAGGAGATCCACCTCGACCGCGTGTTCATCGGCTCGTGCACCAACTCGCGGATCGGGGACCTGCGCGCCGCGGCGGAGGTCGTCAGGGGCCGGAAGGTCGCCGACGGCCTCTACGCGATGGTCGTCCCCGGCTCCGAGCAGGTGCGGGCGCAGGCCGAGCGCGAGGGGCTGCACGAGGTCTTCACCGCGGCGGGCTTCGACTGGCGCCACGCCGGCTGCTCGATGTGCCTCGGCATGAACCCGGACATCCTCAAGCCGGGCGAGCGCTGCGCGTCGACCTCGAACCGCAACTTCGAGGGGCGCCAGGGCCGCGGCGGGCGCACCCACCTCGTCTCGCCCGAGATGGCGGCCGCCGCCGCGATCGAGGGCCGTTTCGTCGACATCCGAAGCTGGAGCTAGGGCGCATGGAACCGATCAGGACCATCAGCGGCAAGGTCTCCGACCTGCCCCGCAACGACGTCGACACCGACCAGATCATCCCCAAGCAGTTCCTCAAGCGCGTCGAGCGCACGGGGTTCGGCGAGTTCCTGTTCTTCGACTGGGCCAAGGCGCCGGGCTGGAGCCTGCCCGCCAACCCGATCCTCGTCGCCGGGCGTAACTTCGGCTGCGGATCCTCGCGCGAGCACGCGCCGTGGGCGCTCGAGGACTACGGCTTCGAGGCCGTCGTGGCGCCGAGCTTCGCCGACATCTTCTACTCGAACTGCACGAAGATCGGGCTCCTGCCGGTCGTCCTCGAGGAGGCGGACTGCCGCGCGCTGGCGGAGGCGGGCGAGGGCGAGGTCGACCTGCCTAACCAGGAGGTCCGCTTCGCCGAGCGCTCGGTGTCCTTCGACATCGACCAGGACATCAAGCATCGCCTCGTGAACGGTCTCGACGACATCGCGATGACGCTGCGGCTCGCCGAGGCGATCGATCACTTCGAGACCGAGCGGGAGCGCGTCGGGCCGGTCACGACCGCGCTCTGATCGTTACTCGAGGCCGGAGGCCGAGGCGCCCATCAGACGCGGGCCGGATGCCCCGCGGAGGTAACTTACGCGCGCATGGCCCTTCCTAAGCCGGACCCAGGCTCCACCGCCCTCGTCACCGGCGCTTCGTCGGGGATCGGGGAGCAGCTCGCCCGCCAGCTCTCCGCCCGCGGGCACCACGTCACTCTCGTCGCCCGGCGCCGCGAGCGGCTCGAGGCGCTGGCCGCCGAGCTCGGCGACGCCGACGTCCAGCCGACCGACCTCGCCGACGCCGCCCAGCGTGACCAGCTGTTCGCCGGCGTCACGCGCAATGTCGAGATCCTCGTCAACTGCGCCGGCTTCGGCGTGTACGAGCCGCTCGTGGCGAGCGACCGCGCGCGCGAGCTCCAGCAGGTGCGCGTGCTCGTGGAGGCGGTCGTCGACCTCACGCATCGCTACCTCCCCGCGATGGTCGATCGCGGCCGCGGCGCGATCATCAACCTGTCCTCGACAGCCGGCTTTCAGCCGCTCCCGTTCAACGCCGGCTACGCGGCGGCGAAGAGCCACGTCCTGCTGTTCTCGGAGGCGGTCAGCACCGAGGTCAGGGGCACCGGGGTGACGGTCACCGCCGTGTGCCCCGGGCCGGTCCCGACGGAGTTCCAGGAGACCTCGGAGCCCGACTTCGCCGACCGGCTCCCGAAGGCACTGTGGGTGTCGCCCGAGAACGTCGCGAAGGAGGCGCTGAAGGCCGCCGACAAGGGAAAGCGGGTGGAGATCCCGGGCGGGCCGCACGTGCGCGCGTTCTTCGGGCCCAACCGGCGGATCCCGAGCCGGATCAGCCTGCCGGT
The DNA here is from genome assembly GCA_025964075.1 of Solirubrobacterales bacterium. Classification (GTDB taxonomy): domain Bacteria; phylum Actinomycetota; class Thermoleophilia; order Solirubrobacterales; family Solirubrobacteraceae; genus JAOPZQ01. Next base: position 2,790 of record JAOPZQ010000223.1, read on the forward strand.
CTCGCGCCGCCTGATGCGGAAGTGAGCCAGCGGATCGTCACGCTGCCGGGGGACGGCATCGGCCCCGAGGTGATGGCGCCCGCGGTCGAGCTGCTGCTCACGCAGGCGGACGTCGAGATCGACGAGCACGTGTTCGGCGGCGCCTCGATCGACGCCCACGGCACGGCGCTGACCGACGAGGTCCTCGACGCCTGCAAGAGCGCCGACGCCGTCCTCCTGGCGGCGGTGGGCGGCCCCAAGTGGGACACGACCGATCCCGACAAGCCCCGCCCCGAGCAGGGCCTGCTCGGCCTGCGCAAGGGCCTCGGCCTCTACGCGAACCTCCGCCCGGTCCGGCCCGTGCCCGCCCTCTACGACGCGTCGCCCCTGAAGCGGGAGATCATCGAGGGCACGAACCTGCTCGTCGTCCGCGAGCTCACGGGCGGCATCTACTTCGGGGCCAAGCGCCGCGACGCCGACAGCGCGTCCGACGAGTGCGTCTACACCGTCGCGGAGATCGAGCGCATCGCGCGCGTCGGCTTCCGCGCCGCGCGCTCGCGCGTCACCTCGGTCGACAAGGCGAATGTGCTGGAGACTTCCCGCCTGTGGCGCGAGACGGTCCGCCGCATCCACGCCGCGGAGTTCCCGAACGTCGAGCTCGAGCACATCCTGGTCGACAACGCCGCGATGCAGCTCGTCTCCGCCCCCCGGCATTTCGACGTGATCGTCACCGAGAACATGTTCGGCGACATCCTCAGCGACGAGGCGGCCATGCTCACCGGCTCGATCGGTTTGCTGCCCAGCGCCTCGCTCGGCGAGCCGAACACGCCCGGGCTGTTCGAGCCCGTGCACGGATCGGCCCCGGACATCGCGGGCCGGGGGATCGCAAACCCGCTCG
>JAOPZQ010000686.1 GCA_025964075.1 Solirubrobacterales bacterium
GGCGCGCTCGCCGCGCTGGAGTGGGCGAAGGTCCGGGGCGAGACCGTCCTCTGCCCCTCGAACACGTTCATGGCCACGCCGCTGGCGATCCTCAAGGCCGGCGGTCGCCCGGTGTTCGTCGACTGCAACCGGGACGACCTCTGCCTGTCGTTCGCCGACTTCGAGGCCCAGGCCGAGAAGCACCGGCCCCGCGCCGCCTTCCTCGTGCACATCGGCGGCCACATCGCGTTCGAGGTCGAGAAGATCGCCGCGTACTGCCGCGAGCGCGGCATCGTCCTCCTCGAGGACTGCGCGCACGCCCACGGCGCCCAGTGGGACGGCCGCCGTCCCGGCACGTGGGGCGACGCCGGCGTCTACTCGCTCTACGCCACGAAGACGATCTCCACAGGCGAGGGCGGCGTCCTCGTGACGGAGAACGAGGAGCTGCTGGCGTTCGCGCGCGCGTTCCGCGACTACGGCAAGCCCGACTACGACGTCGAGGGCCTGAACTTCCGGATGAGCGAGTTCACCGCGGCGCTCGGGCTGCTCCAGGTCGAGCGCCTCGAGGAGATCGTCGCCTGGAAGAACCGCGTCGCCCGGGCGCTGCTCGACCCGGCGCACCCGGCCCGCGTCGAGCTTCCCGAGGGCATGGTCTCGGGGCTGTACAAGTACATCGTCTTCGACCGGCTCGAGCGCTCGACCGGCCGGGTCTACGACGAGCCGTGCCACCGGCTGATGAACGACCCGGTCGACCTGCCGAACACGGACTGGGTGGCCGAGCACCACTCGTGCGCGCCGCTCTACTACCACGGTCCCCACCTCCCCGAGGGAGTCGAGTGAGAGTTCTCGTCACGGGCGGCTCGGGCTTCATCGGCTCCCACGTCGTCGACCGTCTTCGCGCGGCCGGCCACACGCCGCGGATCTTCGACCTGCGCTCCTCGCCCTGGCACGACGACGTCGACGAGGTCCTCGGCGACATCACCGACCGCGAGGCGCTGGAGGACGCGCTCGTCGGCTGCGACGCCGTGATCCACCTGGCCGCGGTCGCCGACGTGAGCGACGTTCACGCCGCGCCGGAGCACGCCGAGCAGGTCAACACGCACGGGACCGTCACGGTGCTCGAGGCGGCGCGGCGGGCCGAGGTCCCGCGAGTCGTCTACGCGTCGACGATCTGGGTCTACAGCGACTGCGAGCCGGAGAACGTCGACGAGGACACGCCGATCGAGCCGCCCAGCCACCTGTACTCGGCGACCAAGTACGCCGGCGAGCTCTACTGCACCTCCTACGCGAAGCTCTACGGCATCGACTTCACGATCCTGCGCTTCGGCATCCCGTACGGGCCGCGGGCGCGCGAGGCGGCGGTGGTCCCCGCGTTCGTGAACAAGGCGATGGGCGGAGAGCCGCTGACGATCGCCGGCGACGGCAGCCAGTCGCGGCGCTTCGTGTACGTCGAGGACCTGGCCGACGGCGTCGTGCGCGGCCTGTGCGACCGCGCCGCGGGCCGCGTCTACAACCTGACGGGCGACGAGACGGTGACCATCAAGGAGATCGCCGAGACGGTCAGCGGCCTGATCGGGAACACCGAGGTCGTGCACACGCCGGCCCGGCCGGGCGACTTCGGCGGCAAGCTCGTCTCCTCCGAGCGCGCCGCGCGCGAGCTCGACTGGCGCGCGAGCACGCCGTTCGCGGAGGGGGTGCGCCGCTACGTCGAGTGGCGCCGCTCGGTCGCGGCCGCGAGCAACGGCCACGCCCCCGCGGCGAGCAACGGCCAGCTCCCCGTCGCGAGGAACGGTCACGTCTCGGTGGCGAGCAACGGCCACGCGCCGGTCGCGGCGGAGACCATCGGCCGCCCGCGCGTCCTCGTCCTCACCGCCGACATCGGCGCCGGCCACGACCTCCCCGCCGAGGCGCTGGCCCGCGAGCTGCACGCGGCGGCCCCGGAGGCGCGCATCTCGATCGTCAACGGCCTCACGGTCATGGGCGCGCTCCTCACCAGCGTCGTCCGCGACGGCTCCGTCGTGATGTTCCGCTGGCTGCCGTGGCTCTTCGACTTCCAGTACTGGCTCATCACCAAGGTCGCGCCGACGCGCTGGCTCGCCGCCAAGCTGCTGTCGCTCACCGGCCGCCGCCGGCTGTGCCGCCTCGTGCGCGCCCACGATCCGGACGTCGTCGTCTCTACCTACCCCGGGGTGACGCAGGTCCTGGGCGAGCTGCGCAGGCACGGGAAGCTGACCGTCCCCTGCTACTCGTCGATCACCGACCTCGCCGGCCTGCGCTACTGGGCGCACCCCGGCATCGACCTCCACTTCGTCACCCATCCGGAGTCCGTCGAGGAGGTCGAGACGATCGCCGGCCCGGGCAGCGCGCGCTGGACGCTTCCGCCGGTCTCGTCGACGGAGTTCTTCGAGCCACGCGCGCAGGCCGAGGCCCGGGCCGCGCTCGAGCTCCCGACGCAGGGGAAGCTCGTCGTGATCTCGGGCGGCGGCTGGGGCGTCGGCGACCTCGCCGGCGCGATTGCGACGGCCCTGCGGAGCACCGACGCGCACGTCCTGTGCCTGTGCGGGACCAACGACGCGGCGCGCGAGCGCCTCGCTCGGCGTTTCCCGGACGAGGCGCGGCTGACGCTCATGGGCTTCACCGACCGGATGAGCGACGTGCTCGCCGCCGGCGACGCGCTCGTCCACTCGACCGCGGGCCTGACCGTGCTCGAGGCGCACATCCGCGGCTGCCCGGTGATCTCCTACGGGTTCGGCGTCGGCCACATCCGCGCCAACAACCGCGCGTTCGAGCGCTTCGGCCTGGCCGCGGTCGCGCGCTCGCAGGACGACCTCGCGACCGAGCTCGACCGCGCGCTCGCGCACCGGCCCGAGCCCGAGACCCAGTTCGCGAGCCGCCCGACGACGGCCTCCGTGCTGCTCGACGGTCCCCCGCCCAAGCGCCAGCCGGCGCCGGTGTGGCGCCGCGTCGCGCTCCGCTGGGCGGCCCCCCTCGCGGCCGCGACCCTGCTCGCCGGCTGGATGCTCTCGACCGGCGACGCCTACGCGATCTTCGCCCGCCTGTTCCACATGCGGCCGATGACCACGGTTTCCACGACCCGGCCCGAGGTCGGCGTCATCGTCCAGGCGCCGGCAAGCTCGATCGGCCGGCTGGCGAGCGAGCTCGCGCTCCAGGGCGTGCACGTCTCCTTCGCCGTCGACCGCGTGCCCGCGCAGCCGGTGCTCGCGACGATCAAGCAGTTCGGCGACGACGCGTTGCCCGAGCTCCGGCCCGGCGGGCTGGTGCGCTGGGTCGGGACCAAGGGCCAGCTCCACCGCCTCACGCGAACGCTCAAGACCCCGACCCACTTCGCCTACGTGCCGGTCAGCCCGACGATCGGCCAGTACGTGCTGGCGCGCTCCGCGGGCGGCCACGCGGTGACCGGCGCCGTGCGCGCCGACGACAGCCGCGACCTCGCGCCGCTCCACGCCGGCGAGATCATCGAGCTCCAGGTCGGCGGCGTCGGCGGGAACGCTCCGGCGCTCGCGAAGGCGCTCGCCCAGCAGCTCCGCGACCGCCGGTTGACCGCGGTCCCGGTCGGGCAGCTGCTCGCCAACCTGTAGTCCTCACGCGAACCTGAGGTCGTCGCTCTCGTCGCCGTCGGTGGGCGCCTCGCACGTCGGGCACCACCAGCGCGCCTCGAGCGGCGTCCCGCACACGCTGTGGCGCGGCGGGTCGACCTCGCCCCCCGCGTGGCGCGAGCCCCAGTCGGCGAGGAGGCGCAGCGCGCCGGCGAGCTCGTGGCCCGAGGCCGTGAGCTCGTAGACGACGCGCGGCGGCCGTTCGGAGTAGGGCTGCGCGACGACGAGCCGCGCGCGCTCGAGCCGGCGCAGGCGCTCGGACAGGACGTTGGGCGCGATGCCCGGCAGCTCCTCCTGGAGCGCGCCGAAGCGCCGCGGGCCGTCGAGGAGCGCCGCCACGGTGAGGAGCGTCCACCGGTCCCCGACGGCGGCGAGGGCGGCGGCCAGCGGGTCGAGCGAGGTCGCGTCCATGGCGTGCGGGATCGTAGCCGTGCCAAACGGGCCCGGCCCCTTTGGCACCCCCACTGCGCGTTCCCTCGGCATCCTGCCTGTATAGTAGTCACTTGCTAATCGCAAGTCACTAGGAAGTATGGAGACAGCATGTCTGCAGTGACCGATCTTCAGACCGCGATCGCCGAAGCGGCGGAGCGCGTGGGGCCCGCGGTGGTCGGGCTCGGCCGGGGTTGGGGCCTCGGCTCGGGCGTCGTCATCGCGAAGGACACGGTGCTGACCACGGCCCACGGCCTCCGCAGCCACGAGGCGACGGTGCTCGTCGAGGGCGAGCGCCGCTCGGGCGCCGTCGCCGGCGTCGACGAGGACCTCGACCTCGCAGTGGTCACGGTCTCGACCGGCGCGGTCGAGCCGGTCCGGTGGGAGCCCGACGCAATCGAGGCCGTGAGCATCGGGACGCCGGTCCTCGCGCTCGCCGACC
>JAOPZQ010000001.1 GCA_025964075.1 Solirubrobacterales bacterium
TTCGAGGATCGGCTCGACGACTACGGCCCCGACACCGGCCCGCTCACGATCAAGGTGGCGATCGAGGTCGCGGGAGAGGAGCTCGCCGTGGACTTCGCAGGCACGAGCGCCCAGGTCGAGGCCGGGATCAACGCCTACTTCGGGTTCACCCTCGCCTACACGCTGTTCGCGATCAAGGCGGTGCTCGATCCCGACGGACCCGGCAACGCCGGCTCGCTTCGCCCGATCGAGATCGCCGCGCCGCCGGGGTGCTTCCTCAACCCGCGGCACCCGGCCCCGGGCGGAGGACGCGCCGTGGTCCTCACCCGCGTCGTCGACGTGGTCATCGGCGCGCTCGCGCAGGCCGTGCCGGGACAGGTCGTGGCGGCACCCTCGCAGTTCATGAACTCCGCCTTCGGAGGGAGCGCGGGGAGCGCCGCCGAGCAGTTCGTGTACTTCGAGCTGCTCTTCGGGGGCACCGGCGCACGGCCCGACCGCGACGGGAGCGAAGCGATGTGCTCGGCGCTCGACGTGAGCAACATCCCCGTCGAGGTCTACGAGGCGACGTCTCCGATGATCGTCGAGCGCTTCGAGATCATGCCCGACACGGGCGGCGCCGGCCGCTTCCGCGGCGGCTGCGGCGTGCGGAAGGACATCCGCGTCCTCGCCGACTCGATCGTCCTCACGAACATGGGCGACCGCACGGTCACGGCGCCCTACGGCCTCGCCGGCGGCCACCCGGGACGGGCCGGCCGGAGCGTGCTGCACTCGGCGGCCGGCACGAGCGACCTGGAGTCCAAGGGCATCTACGTCCTCAACAGCGGCGACCTCGTGAGCCTGCGCCTCTCCGGCGGGGGCGGCTACGGAGATCCGCTCGACCGCGATCCGGAGGGCGTGGCCGCCGACGTTCGCGAAGGCTATGTCACCGAGGAGGGAGCGCGCCGCGACTACGGCGTGTCCTTCGCTCCGGGCACCACCACCAGACGGGAGTCGACGTGACGAACGACGCTGGCGGGGCGCTGCTCCTCCTCGACCTTCAGGAGAGCATCTGCCGGATCGACGGCGAGATCGGACGCGGCGGGATCGCCGCGCAGGTCATGGAGCGCGACGTCCTCGGAGCGGCGGCGCGGGCGCTCGCCGGCGCGCGCGAGCGCGGGCTCGTCGTCGCGTACGCGCGCCTGGCGTTCGACGACTCCTACGCGACCCTGGCCTCGCGCGCTCCGCGGGTGCGCGCGATGCGGGAAGCGCGGATCGGCCTGGCCAGCTCCGCTGGATCGGCGATCTGCGACGAGATCGCGCCTCGCGCCGGCGAGCCGGTCGTCAGCAAGGTGGGCATCGATCCGCTCGTCGGCACGCCGCTGCTGGCGGTTCTGACGGCGGCCGGCGTGACCGAGATCGCCCTGGGCGGGGTGGCGACGAACCACGTCGTCGAATCCGCCGCCCGGCATGCCGCCGACCTGGGGTTCTCCGTGACCGTGCTCGAGGACGCCTGCGCCGCCCAGACGTCGGAGTTCCATCGGCACTCCGTCGAGCACACGCTCCCGTTCTACGCGGCGATCGCCAGCGTGGACGACTACCTCGCCCGGATCTCGGCATGACGCGGCTCGCGGGCAAGGTGGCGGTCGTGACCGGCGCCGGATCCGGGCAGGGCCGGGCGGTGGCGCTGGCCTACGCGGCCGAGGGCGCCCGCGTCGTGGCGTGCGACATCGACGGCGACGCCGCCGACGAGACGGCTCGGCGCGCTCGCGAGCAGGGCGGGGGCGCGGCGAGCGTCCACGGAGACGTGTCGGATGCGGAGCATGCGAGAGCCGCGGTCGACTGTGCCGTCGACGAGCTCGGCCGCCTCGACATCGTCTACAACAACGCCGGCATCAACCCGGGCGGCCGCGGCGACGGCGGCGTCGTCGACCTCGATCTCGCCGTCTGGCACGAGGTCCTCGCGGTCGACCTCACGGGGGTCATGCTGATGAGCCGAGCGGCGATCCCCGCGATGCGCAGGACCGGCGGCGGCTCCATCGTCAACGTGGCGTCGGTGTCGGCGCTGATCGGCGGGGCCGGGCATGCCTACACGGCGGCGAAGGGCGCGGTCATCGCCCTCACGAAGGCGATGGCCACCACGTACGGGCCCGACGTCCGCACGAACGTCGTCTGCCCCGGAGCGATACGCACCCCCATGATCGAGGTCACCCTCGCCGATCCCGCGGTGCGCGAGCGGTGGGAGTCGCGGTCGCTCGTCGGTCGCCTGGGCGAGCCGGACGACATCGCTCCGCTCGCCGTCTACCTGGCCTCCGACGAGTCGGCGTTCGTGACCGGCGGGGTCTTCGTCATCGACGGCGGGCATTCGGCCCACTAGGAGGAGCAGATCGTGGAGAGCAAGCACGGCTGGCCCCCGGACCTGACGCGGCAACGGGTGGTGGTCACGGGCGCGGCGAGCGGCATGGGAGCCGCGATCGCGGAGGCGTTCGCGCGCGTCGGCGCTCGGGTCGCGCTCGCCGACCTCGCCGAGGAGACGGTGACGGCGAAGGTCGGCGCGCTGGCGGCGGAGGGCTGTGACGTCCTCGCGCTCGCCGGCGACGTCGCCGACCGCGGGACCGTCGAGAGCTGGGCCCAGACCATCGCCGAGCGTTGGGGCGCGGCGACCGCGCTCGTCAACTGCGCGGGGATCTGGTCGGACGTCCCCTTCGCGGACCTCGCCCTCGACGAGTGGCAGCGCGTGATCGACGTCAATCTCACCGGCACGTTCCACACCTGCCAGCTCATCGGTGGGCAGATGCGGTCGGGCGGCGGGGGGAGCATCGTCAACTTCAGCTCCCTCTCGGGCGTCAAGGGGTTCAAGCGCCGCGCGGCCTACACGGTGACCAAGCACGGGGTGATCGGCCTGACCCGAGTGCTCGCGCACGAGTGGGGCGAGGACGGCGTGCGCGTCAACGCCGTCGGGCCCGGACGCTTCGACACCGCGCTGGCGGCCGACAAGTACGCCGATCCGGCCGTCGCCAGGAAGTTCCTCGAGCGCGTTCCGGCGGGACGCATCGCGCCGGCCGACGAGATGGTCGGAACGATCTTCTTCCTCGCCTCCGAGATGTCCAGCTACGTCACCGGTCACGTGCTGTTCGTGGACGGCGGGTTCACGGCGGTATAGGCATGTCCGACTCGGAGCACATCCACATCGGCATCGACATCGGCGGCACCTTCACCGACTGCGCGGTGATCGGAGGGGACGGCCACATCACGAGCGCGAAGGCGCCGACGACCAAGGACGATCCCTCCCGGGGGTTCTTCGAGGCGCTCGAGCTCGTGGCCGCGGAGCGGGGCACGCGCCTCGAGGAGCTGCTGGCCGGGGCCGAGCACATCTTCCACGGCACGACCGTGGGCACGAACGCGCTCCTCGAGCGCACGGGCGCGCGCACCGGGGTGCTGACGACTCGCGGCATCGGCGACTCGCTGGGGATCATGCGGGGCTACGGGCGCGTGGCCGGGCTCGCGGTCGAGCACGTCATGCGGGCGTCGGTCACCGCGCGCCCCGAGCCGCTCGTGCCCCGATCGCTCGTGCGAGAGATCGACGAGCGCGTCGACGCCCACGGCGAGGTCGTGGTCGAGCTCGACGAGGACGCGGTCGCCACCCATGCCCGGGAGCTCGCGAGCACGGGCGTGGAGGCGCTCGCGATCTGCTTCCTCTGGTCGTTCGTCAACCCGGGCCACGAGCGCCGCGCGGCCGAGATCGTGCGGGAGGCGACCGGTCTCTACGTGAGCTGCTCGAGTGATCTCGTGCCGAAGTGGGGCGAGTACGAGCGGCTTGCCGCCACCGCCATCAACTGCTACGTCGGGCCGGTGGTGGACCGCTACGTCGGCCGCCTCCGCGAGGGCCTGGAGCGCCGCGGGTACCAGGGCCGTCCGCTGTTCCTCGACTGCCGAGGCGGCGTGATGACGGGCGAGCGGGCGGTGCGAGCGCCGCTCCTCACGATCGACTCCGGCCCGGCCGGGGGGATCGTCGGCGCCGCCAGGCTCGCGGCGGAGGACGGTGCCGAGAACGTGATCTGCACCGACATGGGCGGGACGAGCTTCGACGTCGGCCTGATCGTGGACGGGCAACCCGTGCCGGCCTCGAAGACGATCGTCAGCCAGTACGAGTACCACGTGCCCCGTCTCGACATCCGCTCGGTCGGCGCGGGTGGCGGGAGCTACGTCCGCCATGACCCGCTGACCAACACCCTGAAGGTGGGTCCCGACAGCGCGGGCAGCGATCCCGGACCCGTCTGCTACGGCCGCGGCGGCACGCAGGCGACGATCACCGACGCCGACGTGGTCCTCGGCTATGTGAACCCCGAGTACTTCCTCGCAGGCCGCATCGAGCTGGATCTCGAGGCCGCGGTGCAGGCCTTCGAGCGCGTCGGCGCTCCGCTCGGCCTCACCGCCGTCGAGGCGGCGGCCGGCGCGTGCCGGATCATCGACCACCGGATGGCCGACCTCATCCGTCAGATGACGGTGCAGCGAGGTCGCGATCCGCGCGAGTTCACCGTCTACTGCTACGGCGGCGCGGGCCCCGTGCACGCCGGCGGGTATGCGCGTGAGCTGGGCTCGCAGCGGGTCGTGGTGCCCCTCGGGGACGCGTCGTCGGTCTGGTCGGCGTTCGGCGCCGCGCACTGCGATCTGCGACACGTCGCCGAGCTGACGAGCATGGCGCCGGCTCCATTCGACGAGCGCTGGTTCAACGCGCAGGTCGCCCAGGTGCACGACGCCGCCGTCGCGACCCTCGTCGCCGAGGGCGCGGCCGAGGAGGAGGTGGTCGTCTCCCACAGCGCCGACATCCGCTACCGCGGTCAGCTCTACGAGCTCGCCGTCGCGATCCCGCGCCATCCGTGCTCGGCGGCCGACATCGCGGGCCTGGCCGGCGCGTTCGAGGCTCGCTACGAGCAGCTCTATGGGGTCGGAGCGGGCTTTCCCGAAGCGGGGCTCGAGGTCGTGACCTTCCGGGCCGAGGGCGTCGCCGCGATCGAGCGCCATCCGCTCGAGCGGGCGGGATCACGCGCGACGAGCGTCGCGCCGGAGGCGCAGGCGCCCCCGCGCCGCGCCCACTGGCATGAGCTGGGCGGCGAGCGCTCGACCCCCGTGTACTGGGGCGATCGGCTCGCACCGGGCAACGAGGTCGAGGGTCCCGCGATCATCGACCTTCCCGAGACGACCGTCGTCGTGAGACCGGGAACGCTCGCCCGGGTCGACGATCACGGAAGCATCCTGATGACGGTCTAGAGGAGGCGATCGGCGTGGCAACAGTGGATGTGCGGTGGGACGGAGTCGAGCAGGCGTACGTGCCCGACGCCGGATGGAGGGATCGCATCTCGGCTGCCGTGCGGCTTCACGAGCCCGTCGCGGTCGACCTCGACCCGATCGACTACGAGGTGATCCGCCACAACCTGTGGATGATCAACGAGGAGCACGGACAGACGATCGCCAGGCTCTCGGGATCGCCGACCGCGAACGTGGCCATGGACTTCAGCCCGGCCCTCTACACGGAGACGGGCGAGGAGGTCTTCTTCGGCCCCTACATCCAGCACCTGGCGGCCGGCGCCGGCTCGGCGGTCAAGTGGATCCTCGAGCACTACGGCGACAACCCCGGCATCCACGACGGCGACGTCTTCCTCGAGAACGATCCCTGGATCGGCTGCAACCATCAGCCGGACGTCGGGCTCCTCGCGCCGGTGTTCGTGGACGGCGAGCTGTTCTGCTGGATCGCGAACATCCTCCATCAGTACGACCTGGGCGGAAGCACCCCGGGCAGCTTCTGCCCGGACGCGACAAGCGTCCACACCGAGCCGACCCCGACGCCGCCGGTGAAGCTCGTGGAAGCCGGCGTCATGCGGCGCGACCTCGAGGCGATGTACCTGCGCAAGTCGCGACTTCCGCGGCTCGTCGCGCTCGATCTGCGCGCCACCGTCGCCGGCATCGCCATCGCGACCGAGCGGCTCAGGGAGCTCGTCACCCGCTACGGCGCCGCCACCGTCCGGGCCTCGATCGAGAAGATCATCACCGACTCGGAGGCGGCGTTCCTGCGCCGGATCGCCGGCATTCCGGATGGCACCTGGACCGACACGGGATTCCTCGAGGAAGGCGTCGTCGGCGACCGCGCGGCGCACAAGATGGTCATCAGCGTCACCAAGGAGGGACAGACGCTGACCTTCAGCAACGCGGGAACCGACCCGCAGATCGCCGGGTCGCTCAACTGCACGTTCATCGGCTGGAAGGGGGCGATCATCGCCGGGCTGATGCCGGTCTTCTGCTACGACCAGCTCTTCGCCGTGGCCGGGGCGCTGCGTCATGCCCGGTTCGAGCCCGAGCCCGGCCGCATGACCTCGGCCGCCTGGCCGGCCCCGGTGAGCTGCTCGCCGGGGTACGCGGTGGTCGCGACCGTCGCCCAGGTCCACCGTCTGCTGACGAAGATGGCGTTCGCGTCGGACGAGATCCGTGCCGAGCTGAGTCCCGGCGGCATGAGCTCCTGGCCGATCGCCGCCCTCTCGGGAGTCACCGACCGCGACGACCAGTTCGCCTCGATCCTCCTCGACGAGGTGGGTGGCGGCATGGGCCCCTACCCGTGGAGGGACGGGCTCTCGGTCGCGGGCCATGACTGGATCCCGCTCGCCGCCCAGCCCAACATCGAGCAGAACGAGTACTTCTTCCCGATCCTCTACCTCTACCGGAAGCTGCGTCCCGACTCCGGCGGGGCCGGGCGATGGCGCGGGGGCAACACGTTCGCGTCCTGCTACATCGCGCACGGCGCGGAGAAGGTCACGATCGACACCATCACCACCGGGCAGGGCGTACCCACCGGCCTCGGGGTCTACGGCGGCGCCCCCGGGTCGCAGACTCGTCAGACGCTCGTCGAAGACGCCGACGTCCGCTCGGCATGGCTCGCCGAGGGACGCATTCCGGCTGATCTGGCCGAGGTCGGCGGGCGCGTGAGCAGGCTTCCGGGCAAGTCGCGCGACAACGTCCTCGCTCGCGGCGACGGTGCGTTCGAGCTCACTCCGTGCGCGGCTCCGGGATACGGCGATCCGCTCGATCGCGAGCCCGGGCGGGTCGCCCAGGACGTCCTCGCGGGAGAGGTGTCGGTCGCGACGGCGGGGGACGTCTACGGCGTCGCGCTCGACGACGGGCACGCCGTCGACGAGGGCCGGACCGAGGTCCTGAGGCAGCGCCGGCGTCGGGAGCGGATCGACGGCGCGACGGCGTCCGCGGACGGCGGCGACCGGCCGGCACGGATCGACTCCGAGGCGCGCGCGCGGGCGCTGCGGGTGCACGAGTACCTCGTGGCGACGGACGCCGATCTCGCCTGCGCCAAGTGCGGCTACGTCTACTGCGAGCGCACCGGCAACTACAAGCTCACCGCCCTTGCCGGCGACGAGGCCATCACCGCCGCGGGCTCGAAGATGAACGACGCGTCGGACTACGTCGACCAGGAGATCGTCTGGCGGCGTTACTTCTGCCCCGGGTGCCACACGCTCGTCGAGACCGACGTCCTCGCCGCCGGCGATCCCGCGCATTGGGACATCCGGCTCGCGCCGCGCGGGACGCAGTGATGGCGGGTGACCCGGTGAGCCCGCTCAACGCGCTGCCCGTGTTGCAGGGCGCCCGCCGACCGCCGGCCGCCGTCGAGATCAACGACGTCACGCTGCGCGAGGGAGAGCAGAGCGAAGGCGTGCGTTTCGCCATCGAGACCAAGGTCGCCCTCGCGCTCGCGCTCGAACGCAGCGGCGTCGCTCAGGTCCAGGTTGGCTATCCGGGCCGCTTCGCCGATGACGCACACGCGGTGCGCGCGGTCGCGGCGGCGCTGACCGACGCCCGCGTCGAGGCCGTGGCCCTGGCGTTCGTGTCCGACTGGGAAGCCGAGGTCGACGCGTGCCTTGCCAGCGGGGCCGACGTCGTGAACGTCGTCTCGCGCTCTTCCGACCGGCTTCACCGGGTACTCGGGACGGATCGAGTCGCGGTCTCGAAGCGGACCCATGCGGCCATCCGACGGATCGTCGACGCCGGGGTGGAAGTCGCGTTCACGCCGAGCGACTCGACGCGGGCGGACCCGGGGTTCCTCGCCGAGCTCTGGCAGGTCGCCGCGGCGGCCGGCGCCGCGCGCGTCTACGTCGCCGACTCGGTCGGCGTCGCGACCCCGGAGCTCGCCGCCTTCCTCGTCGACCGGGCGGCCGAGCTGACCGGGCTCCCGGTGGGCGTTCACTGCCACAGCGACTTCGGGCTCGGCGTGGCCAACAGCCTGGCCGGGGTCATGGCCGGCGCCGACCGGGTGGACGTCGCCGTCAACGGGCTGGGCGATCGTGCCGGCAACCCGCCGCTCGAGGAGGTGGTGGCGGCGCTGGAGCTCCTCTACGACTCGAGGACCGGTGTCTCCCTGGGCTCGCTCACCGACCTCAGCCGGCGCTTCGCCGACGCCGCCGGCCGGGTCCTCGCACCCAACAAGCCCATCAGCGGGCCGGGCGTGTTCACGCACGTCCTCCCGACGCACACCTCGGCGATCGAGGCGGACAGCCGCGCGATCCAGCCCTTCGAGCCGGACCTCGTCGGGAACGTCGGTCGCCTCGCGCCCCGGGCTTGAGGCCGTCAGAGCCCCCGGCCGCCGTCGATCCGCAGCAGGACACCGGTGACGTCGCGCGCGTCGTCCGAGGCGAGGTAGGCGACCGCGGCCGCGACGCTCGCGGGCTCCACGAGCCGGCCCAGCGGAATGCCCGCCTCCGCCGCGGCGACCGTCTCCTCGGGCGTCGCGGCGAACTTCATGCCCCGCAGGAACGGCGTCTCGACCGGGCCCGGGACGACGGCGTTGACGCGGACGCCGGCGGGCGCGAGCTCGTAGGCGAGCGCCTGCACGAGCCCGTTGACCCCCGCCTTGCTCGCGGTGTAGGCGCTGATCCCGTCGCGGATCCGCATCGACGACACGGAGGAGGTCACGACCACCGCCCCCTTCGTCCGGCGCAGCTCCGCGACCGCGCCGCGGATGCACAGGAACGGGCCGGTCAGGTTCACCTCGAGGACGCGCCGCCACTCCTCCGGCTCCAGCTCCTCGATCGGGCGCACGGGCTGCGGGATGGCCGCGTTCGCGTGCAGCACGTGGAGCGCGCCGAACTCCTGCACCGCGCGCGCCACCGCGGCGGCGACGTCGTCGGCATCCGTGACGTCGAGCCGCAGCGCCAGCGCCGAGGCGCCCAGCGGCTCGGCCGTCTCGGTCGCGCGCGCGAGGTCGACGTCGGTCACCACGACCGAGGCGCCCTCCGCGGCCAGCCGGCGAGCGGACTCCCGGCCGATGCCGGAGCCGGCGCCGGTCACGAGCGCCACGCGCCCGGCCAGTCGTTGCGCCGCGACGCTCATCGCCCCGCGTCGCCTGCGACCACGAGGTCCGCGGTCTCCACCACCACGGACGCGCGGGGAATCGCCTCGCCGCGGAAGAACCGGTCGACGAGCTCCGCGGTGAGCGCCCCGATCTCGTGGTAGCCGTGGTCCGTGCAGCCGCCGAGGTGGGGGTGAGGAGCACCTGGTCGAGCGCGAACAGCGGGTTGTCGGGGGAGGGAGGCTCGAGCTCGAAGACGTCGAGCACGGCACCGGCGATGACCCCGTTCCGGAGGGCATCGACGAGCGCGGCCTCGTCGACGACCGGCCCGCGGGAGCAGTTCGCGAGGAGCGCGGTCGGCTTCATCAGCGCGAGCTCGGCCGTCGAGACCCAGTGCCGCGTCTCCTCCGTCAGCACCATGTTGAGAGAGAGGACGTCGGCGGTGCGGAAGAGCTCGTCGCGCTCGACGAGGCGGGCGCCGGCCGCGGCGGCGGCGTCCGCGGGCACGTAGGGGTCGTGCGCGATTACGTCCATGCCGTGCGCGCTGCCGAGGGTCGCGAGGTACTGGCCGATCGAGCCGAGCCCGGCGATGCCGAGGGTGCGGCCCGTGAGCGCGGGAAGCAGGCCGGAGTGGGACCGGCGCAGCTCGCCCCACTCGCCGCGCCGCATCGCGGCGTCGACCTCGCGGAACCGGCGCAGGTGGGCGATGGCGGCGCCGATCACCCACTCGGCCGGGCCATGCGAGTTCACCTTGCCCATCCGCAGGACCGGGATGGCGCGCTCGCTCGCCGCCTCGACGTCGATGTTGTCCACGCCGATGCCGGTCTTGACGACGAGCTTCAAGTCCCGCCCGGCGTCCAGCACGGCCGCGCTCACCCGACCGAGCGCCACGCAGACCGCCTCCGAATCCGCGATGCCGCGGAGCACCTCGTCCTCGGTCGCGGCGAAGGACGTGCCGACCCGGACGTCGAAGCCGCGGGCCTCGAGCTGCTCGCGCGCCCGCATGCGCTCGGCCGCCTCGGTGTCCGCCACGTAGACGCGCGTCACGACCATCCCGCCACGACCGGATTGGTCAGCTCGCCGATCCCGTCGATGCCGACGGTGACGACGTCGCAGGGGGCGAGGTACTGCGGCGGCGTCCGGAAGGCGCCGACGCCGGCCGGCGTGCCCGTCGAGACCGTGTCGCCGGGCTCGAGCGTGATCGATCGCGTCAGGCGGACGAGGAGATCGACCACCGGGAAGATCAGCTCGCGCGTGTTCGAGCGCTGGCGCTCCTCGCCGTTGACCGTCGTCCAGATGGCGAGACCGGTGGGGTCGTCGAGCTCGTCGGTGAGGACGACGGCGGGGCCGATCGGGCAGAACGTGTCGAGGCCCTTGGCCATCGTCAGCTGGTTGTCGGTCGCCTGGACGGCCCGCTCGGTGACGTCGTTGACGATCGTGTAGCCGAGGACGTGCTCGAGCGCGTTCTCCGGCGTCAGGCGCGATGCGCGCCGGCCGATCACCACGAGCAGCTCGGCCTCGTAGTCGACGCTCGCGTCCGGCGCCGGAAGGCGGATCGGCTCGTCGGGGCCGATGATGGCCGACGGCAGCTTGGCGAAGACGAACGGCTCCGCGGTCATCGTCCACGGCGGCGGCAGCTCGGCGACGTGGTCGGTGTAGTTCACGCCGACGAAGAGCTGCTTGCCCGGCCGGCGGATCGGGGCCAGGCGACGCGCACCGGCCGGCGGGCCGCCGGTCGGGGTGGCGCGAGCGGCGGCGTCGGCCAGGCGTGCGTGGACCGTCGTCCCGTCGTCGGCACGCAGGAGCTCGTCGAGGCTTGCGAACCCGAGGTCCGCGACCCCGTCGGGGGTCTCCACGAACGCGTGCTCCTCGCCGTCGATGTCGAATGCCGAGATCCGCATCGGCTACGCGATCGCCAGCGTGCTCAGCTTGCGCGCCTGCCGGTGGCCCTCGAACGTCGCCTCGTAGGTGCCCCGGGGAGCTACCGCGTCGCCGATCATCTCGACGCTGACCCCTCGCGCGCGCAGCGT
>JAOPZQ010000064.1 GCA_025964075.1 Solirubrobacterales bacterium
TTCGAGGAGCGCCTGAAGGCGGTCCTCCAGGAGATCAAAGCCGCCGAGGGGCGGATCCTCCTGTTCATCGACGAGCTCCACACCGTCGTCGGGGCCGGCGCCGCCGAGGGCGCGATGGACGCGGGCAACATGCTGAAGCCGATGCTCGCGCGGGGGGAGCTGCACTGCATCGGCGCGACGACGCTCGCCGAGTACCGGATGCACATCGAGAAGGACGCCGCGCTCGAGCGCCGCTTCCAGCCGGTGGTCGTCGACGAGCCGTCGGTGGAGGACACGATCTCGATCCTCCGCGGCCTGCGCGAGCGCTTCGAGGTCCATCACGGGGTGAAGATCCAGGACGCCGCGCTCGTCGCCGCGGCGACGCTCTCGCATCGCTACATCACCGACCGCTTCCTGCCCGACAAGGCGATCGACCTCGTCGACGAGGCATGCGCCGTGATCCGGACCGAGATCGACTCGATGCCCCAGGAGCTCGACGCGATCACGCGCCGGGTGATGCGCCTGGAGATCGAGGAGGCCGCGCTCAAGAAGGAGGACGACGCGGCGAGCAAGGAGCGCTTGGAGGCGCTCCGCCACGAGCTCGCGGAGCTCCGCTCCGAGGCCGACGCGATGACGGCGCAGTGGGAGGCCGAGCGCCAGGCCATCCGCAAGGTGCAGGCGCTGCGCGAGGAGCTCGAGCAGCTGCGCCACGAGATCGAGGAGGCCGAGCGCGGCTACGACCTCAACCGCGCCGCCGAGCTGCGTCATGGCCGCCTGCCGGAGGTCGAGCGGCGCCTGCGCGCCGAGGAGGAGCGCCTCGCCGAGCGCCAGGGCGCCGAGCGCCTGCTGCGCGAGGAGGTGACCGAGGACGAGATCGCCCAGGTCGTCGCGCGGTGGACCGGCATCCCGGTCGCGCGCCTCGTGGAGGGCGAGCGGGAGAAGCTCCTGCGCCTCGACGAGGTCCTGCACGAGCGCGTGATCGGCCAGGACGAGGCGGTGCGGCTCGTCGCCGACGCCGTCATCCGTGCGCGCGCGGGCATCAAGGATCCCCGCCGCCCGATCGGCTCGTTCATCTTCCTGGGGCCGACCGGAGTCGGGAAGACGGAGCTCTCGCGCGCGCTCGCGGCGGCGCTGTTCGACTCCGAGGACAACCTGATCCGGCTCGACATGTCCGAGTACCAGGAGCGCCACACGGTGAGCCGGCTGATGGGCGCGCCCCCGGGCTACATCGGCTACGAGGAGGGCGGTCAGCTCACGGAGGCGGTGCGGCGCAAGCCCTACTCGGTGGTGCTGTTCGACGAGATCGAGAAGGCCCACCCGGACGTCTTCAACGCGCTCCTGCAGATCCTCGACGACGGGCGGCTGACCGACGCCCAGGGGCGCACCGTGAACTTCCGGAACACGGTCGTGATCATGACCTCGAACATCGGGTCCGTGTACCTCCTCGACGGCCTCACGGACACGGGCGACATCGCCGACGACGCGCGAGCGCGGGTGATGGGCGACCTGCGATCCCACTTCCGCCCCGAGTTCCTGAACCGCGTCGACGAGATCATCATGTTCAAGCCGCTGACGCTGCTCGAGATCCAGCGGATCGTCGACCTGCAGGTCGAGAGCCTGCGCGCGCGGCTCTCGGACCGCCGCATCGCGATCGAGCTCACGGAGGCCGCGCGCGAGCTCATCGCGCGCGAGGCCTACGACCCCGTGTACGGGGCGCGGCCGCTGCGCCGCTACGTCCAGCGCGAGGTCGAGACCCGGATCGGCCGGGCGCTCGTCGCGGGCGACATCCACGACGGCGCGCGCGTCATCCTCGACGCCGACGGCGACGGGCTCGTCGTCGATTGGGAGAACAGGGATGCGGGAGAGCCACGAGAAGATCTTGTCGGGACCGCAGCTTGATCCCGGCTGCGACAATTCCGGCGGTCGCGCGCGACCGGCGCACGCGGCACGAGAGGAGCGCAGATGAAGATCTGGGAGGTCGTGACGGGCGCGAACGCCGTGGTCGCGGTCGCCTACTTCTCGATCGCCTGGATCATCCTGTCCAGGCTGACGAAGACGCAGCAGCTCCGCACGAACAAGCTCGGGCTGGCGACGGGGCTGATCTTCCTCACATGCGGGGTGCACCACGGGACCCACGCCGTGCACATGCTCATCCCGAGTTTCGGGATCCACGACGCCAAGGCGCTCGCCCTGCGCCAGTCGTGGCACTGGGAGAGCGCGGCATGGGACGTGATCACCGCGGCGGTCGGCGTCTACTACCTGTCGCTGCGCGGTACCTACGCGAGCGTGCTCCGCGGCGCGCAGATGTTCGAGGACATGAAGGTCCGCCAGCGGCAGGCTCTGGAGATCAACGACAACATCGTCCAGGGGCTGACCGTCGCGAAGTACGAGCTCGACCGGGGAAAGGACGACCGCAGCCGCGAGGCGATCGAGACGACGCTCCGCAAGGCGCGTGCGCTGATCACCGAGCTGCTCGGCGAGCGGGAGTCCGAGGTCGAGCTCGGGCCCGGAGACCTCCGGCGCCGCACTGGCGCCACGGTGGTCGAACCCTCGAGGAGCAGCGAGTGACAGAGCCGCGCGACCCCGCTCTCCCGATCCGGGTGCTCATCTGCGACGACGTCGCCGAGCTCCGCCAGCTCCTGCGCGACCTGCTCGCGGACGATCCGCGCATGGACGTCGTCGGGGAGGCCGGCAACGGCCGGGACTGCGTCGTGCTAGCCGGCCAGCTCCGTCCCGACGTCGTCCTGCTCGATCTCTCGATGCCCGACATGGACGGCCTCGAGGTGATCCCGCGGCTCGCGAAGGTCTCGCCGGACGCGGGCATCGTCGTGTTCTCCGGCTTCGTCGCCGACCGCATCGGCGAGCTGGCGCTGTCGCTGGGCGCCGACCGCTACGTCGAGAAGGGCACCGCACTCGACATGCTGGCCAATGCGGTCCGCGAGGTCGCCGAGGTCCGACGTAACGGCGTTGACGGCGCCGGTGGCCGTGGCGGTGGCCATGGCGGCCGCCCGAGACCCGGTGACAGGGTCGTCAGGTGGCTGCGCCGCTGGTGGCCGGCGGCGCTGCCCGCGTTCTAGGAGGGTCCTGAAAAACAGGACGGTGCGTCCGGGGTGGTCGTGGACCGAGCCGGGCCGGTCGGCGAAGCCGAAGGGAATACTGGTGGTATTTCCGAGGATTCGGCGGCCGATCCGGCGACGTGTCCACGGCCGCATCCGGGCGTGCCGGACTTTTTCAGGCGCCTCCTAGCCTGAAACGGCTGCAACCTCCCCTGCGCCTAGCAGGTCGCCGGCCCGCGCCGTCAAAGGCAGGCGCATGCGCAACGGCTCCCTCCACGCGACGTTGCGGGCCTTCGCGGAGGACGCCGCGATCCAG
>JAOPZQ010000073.1 GCA_025964075.1 Solirubrobacterales bacterium
GCCGCTGCACGCCGGCGAGCGGCGGGCCGGCATCCCGGCACGGCGTATGCGGCGCGGCTTGAGCGGGCGCCGCCGGATGTTGGTGAACGTCTCGCGGTAGCCGTGGCGCCGAACATGGGCGCGGGCGGCCTCGTCGTCGCGGTGGACTTCGGCGGCGGACTGCTCGTGCAGGTCGGGTTCGGCGGCGGCCTCAGCGGCCCAGTCCGGGAACAGGCGATCGAGGGCCGCGCCCAGCTGCTCGTGCTCTCGCTCGCGCCGCGCCTCTTCGGCCGTGAGCGAGCTACGCGACGCGCCCGGCATCCGCGTTACTCCATGACTTCAACTTGAACAACACGCGGCGCAGGGTATGGCCGTCACCGGACGTGATGAGTCGGGGCTAAAAGCCGGGGGTGGGGGCGGCCTGGGCTCAGAACCACGAACGCCGCCCCCGAAGGGACGGCGCCGCAGGTGTTGTGTCGAAGCTGCGAGGAGCAGCGGATCGGTTCAGAAACTACCCGATGGCACGGCGGAGAATCCCGCGCGCATCCACGAGACGCCCGCGCCCGCTGCCCGGTCGGGGCCTACGCTGACGGCGCCGCCGGCACCTCGCTCGGCAGCCATCCCAGCTCAACCCGCAGCGAGGCGCCAACGAGATCGCTGATAACGACGTACTGCCCATTCAGGTCACGTAGCTGGGCTTCGAGACGTTTGAGGGCGTCATCAGCGCTCAGCTCTCGGAGGGCCACAGCGGAAAGCTCATGGCCCGTCACGTGCGCACGGAACTGCTCAGCCGCGCCCCTGAGCGCCGGGTCCAGCACCCTCTCCTGGAGGCGTCGCGTCGCGACACCGATCTCATAGCTCTCGTTGCTCAACTCCTCGCCAACCTGCGTCAGCGTTCCGCTCTCCTTCAGCGTCTGCTGGTCATGGAGGATCACCTTCGCGGTGCAGCGCACCATGCGTTGGAGCACGTCCTGGAGTTCCAACAGCGTTTGGCGCTGGAAGGCGTGGCGCTGCTCCTCCAGCCGTTCACTGACTGACGCTCGGCGCGCTATCGCCTCGCGGGCGGCCGCTCGCTCGTCACGAGCCCGGTCGTTCCGTCCGGCGAGCACGTAGCCCGCGAGTCCCGTCGCTGCGGGAACGACGAGGCCGACGAAGGCGAGCCAGTTGGGTACCGTCGTCACGAGGCGAGTATGGGTGCCGCGTCGGACGATCGCGGGTCGGGAAAGCCGAAGATGCGACGAGGCCGAGCCCCGGTGATGGAGCCCGGCCCCCGCGAAACCAGCGGCGCTCTCGCCGCCGCGCTCAACCGTAGTGACGACATCGGCGGGACTCGCTCGTCACCAGAGCGGGCAGCGGCAGCGGGTTATTGCCCGCTAGCGCCCACCGCCCTGCTGCGATCCGCCGCCGACACCGGGCGATCGGACACTCTGACCGCACGCGGCTCGGGCGTGGGTTCCGTGCGCCGGAGGGCGGTGCTCGCCGGTCAGACCGCGCGGAGCTGCGGCCGGTCGGCCGGCGCCGCGAGCGCCCGCCAGAACGACACCGCGTCCTCCATGCTCAACTCGCCGCTCTCGGCCCGCGCCATCGTGTCGACCATTTCGTCCACGATCCGTCGCAGGACCGACTCCGCGCGAACGAGCGAGAGATCCGAAGGGAGCTGACCAATCGCTCCCAGCAGCTCGATGTAGCTGCGCATCGCCTCGGCCGCTGCCTTCTTCGCGCCGAGCGCGACGTTCGGGTTGGTCGCCGAGTGCGCCCACGCCATGCTCTCGTAGTCGGCGACCAGGCGCCGGTACCAGCGCCCGACATCGACGATGATCTGCCTCGCGTCCGCCTCCAAGACGCTCGGCATCTCGCTAAAGCCCGTGACGATGCGCTGGACCGTTCTCTGCGTCACGTCGAACTCCTCGGCGACCTCCTTCGTGGTCGCGCCGGCGTGCACGCGCGCCAAGATCGCGGAGTCTCGAAGCGCTCGGCGATGCGGGCCGTCCCGGCCTGCTCGCGTGTCGCCGACCGCACCCGCCGCCTTCGCCTTCGCGCCCGCCTTGCTCGCGGTGCGCTTCTTCGCCGCGCCGCCCTTGGCGCGCGTCTGCGCGGCGGTGCGTTTCGGTGCGGTGCCTTGGGGCAAAAGCGACAACCTATGTCGCGTGCGGCGGCGGCGCGCTCAGCCACTCCGCCCACGCCAGCAGGAACGTGGCGCATTTCTCGCGCTCGCTCGCGGCAAGCCTCATCGCCGAGCGCGCGAGCTGCGGTTCGCTCTCCTCGCACCGTGCGGCGATCGACTCAACGAGGTCCGCGCGCTGCTCGGCGTCTCGCGCGAACATCAGCGCGATCTCCGCCGGCGTCATGTCGAGCAACGATCGCTCCGCCCTGACCGCGCTCATCGGTTCACCACCGTCGCGGCGCAGCGCGAGCCGCCATCGCCGACCGTGACGGGCGCGGCTGCCGGCGGGGCAGCGCGCCGAGCTTCGTCTCGTCCCGGCTCCCAGCGGCGTATGTCACGACGAGGCGGGGCTCCCTCCGCGTCGGTCAGCATGTCGTGCAGGATCACGACTGCGCGATCGCCCTCGGTCATCGGCTCGCGGTCGTAGGATCGTCGGAAGGCTTCCCGGCAGGCGTTGTCGAGGATCGCTCGCTGCGTGTCCAAGCGTTGTGTGCGATCAGTCGGCCAGCGCAGCGCAAGCGCGGGGGGCCGCCGGTCATTCGTGAGTACGGACCGCCCACCTCCGGCGACGACCAGGTGCCACGCCTCATCGAACGTGTAGCCCTGTCGCCTCGCCTCCGCGAGCAGGCCCACCAACTGCGTCTCGGGTGAGGGGTGTCGGCGCGGCGGCGCCACGAGCGTCAGCGGCGACCGACGAGCGCCGGATCGCCGCCCATCTCCGTGGCCGCCAGCCCGTAGATCTCAAGGACCCGTCGGGCCTCGTCCCGCGCGCCCTGGAGGGCCTGCAGGCGATCCATCGTTACCTCGCCCGACGCCAGCCGGCCAGCCGCCGCCTCAAGATCGAGCTGCGCATCCTCGGCGGCTCTGCGAGCCAGGGCCAGCTCGTGGTTTACCTCGAAGGCGCGTGCGCGGGTTTGTCGGTCGCGCTCCTCGCGCTCCCCGCGCTGGCGCTGTGCGCTCTCCTCGCGCTCGCGGCGTTCGCGCTCAGCCTCGGCGACGGCCTGCTCCGCATGACGCTGGCGCGCGGCCTTGCGCTCGCGCTCGCGCTGGGAGGGCGACGGCGGGAACGCGCGCCTCACCGGCTCCCGCTCCGCCGCGACATCGCGAGCAGGCGAACCGCCAGACGCGCACGCTTACCCGCGTCGCCCGGCTCCTTCGTCGCCGCCGCGATCCGCTGCTCGGGAATCGGCTTGAGCGGGTGAACGCCCAGGTCGTCGTGCAGGCGGCCCGTGCTGCGGATCAGGTGCGTCGGGGCGACGTATGCCGGCGCTGCGACCCGGCCCTCCTTCGCGAGCGAGGGCCAGTCGGGGATGCGGTCCAGATTTACCCCGATCTCCGCCGCCATCGAGGCGATGTCGTTCGCGGAGTGGCGCTCGTTTTGCGGGGTGAGCATCGACTCAGCGAGGGCGGGCATTCTCTCTCTCCAAAAGCTGGCGTTCGCGCGACGGTCCTCGCGCTCCGCGCAGCGGTCGCGCTCCTGCTCGTCCAGCTCGTCGGCCTCCATCACCACGTCAGCAGCCGCAGCTCGCAACGCGGCGAGATGCCGAACGGACCTGACCCGGCCGCCGGCCGCCCATTCGCTCAGCAGCTTGTCGGCGGCCTCGAACGCGACCTCGGCGCGCGTGGCTTGTGGCGGTGCGGCCGGCAGGCTCATCGCCGCATGATGGCAGCGCGTGCGGCGCACGCGAAACGCCGTGCCGGGCCTCCCACGCCGATAAGGTGAAAGTGTGAAGACAAGGCAGGCGCATGACAGATCGATCAAGCGGGAGATCCCGAAGGACGCGGTGATCGCCGTGCCGAACGAGCCGGCGGACTTCCTGAACCGGGGCAACGTCCAGTACCGCCGGCCATACGTGACGCCCGAGGGCGTCAAAGTGGACCTCAACGAGCCCGGCCCGCTCGACGACGCGGCGCCGCCCGGCCCGCGCCCCTGATCCTCACCCATCGCCGCCGTCCCCGCGCTCAGCACCCGCGCCGCCCCCACGGGTCCGCTCATACCAAGACTCGAACGCCAGCTCCAAGACGATCAGGGCGTTCTCATCGGCGGAGAGCGCGCGCGTCGCGTTCACGACCGCCGGCAGGTCGGGCTGATCGACTAGCGCCATGCGGAGCTGGCGAGCCGCGTCCAGCATCGCCGCATACGGCGCGGCAGGGTCGACGAATGGATCGGCGACCGGCAGCTCCTCAGCATCGCCGGCCCGCGACTCGTCGAGGTCCGCCGCGCGGGCCTCCCCCTCTTGCAGCGCCGCGACTCCAAGCACCGCCGCCAGCAGCAGCTCGCCGGCGCCCTGGCGGTCCAGTTCGGCGATCGCCCCGCGCAGTGCTCCGAGGTCGGCGGCGAGCGCGACAAGCTCCCCGAGCCGCTTCGACACGTCGCCGGCGTCACCCACTTCGACCACCCGCCCGCGCCCACGCCCGGTCCAGCGTCTCGTGTTCTCGGCGGGCGCGATCCTCTCGCCTCCGGCGTCGCTTGCGGGGACGGGTCGGACGCAGATCGGCCCGCCGCCATTCCACCCTCCCATCTGCTGTTGTGATCTTCACGTCGCTGCTGTTCGGCATAGCTTGACCCTCCTCCTGGCATGAGACGCGGCTGAATGTGTGTGTGCTGCTGAGCGAGGGTGAGGTGCGTTCCTGGCCCCGGGGCTCTGGACGCTCTCTGCCGGTCGTCCCTTTCGGGAGTCGGTGGCGGGAATCGACTTCGCCGTCCTGGCCGTCGCTGTCATTCCCATCTGCGCTGATCGTGCCGGGCGTCCTTGCTGCCTCGTCCATCTGCGCGTGAGAGCCGAGCCGCTGATCTCTTGCCTTGGAGTGACGGGGGGTCCGCCGCCCTCGATCTCGCTCGGGGTGTCGTCGGGCGCTACCGTCTAGGCGACACCTCCTCGACCGGGATGTGCGCGAGGGCCGCCGATGGGCGGTCTTCGTCGTTCGGGGTAGTGAAAGCGGGCAGCGCGAGGTCGTGCCCGGAGATGCGCGGGCGCCAACTTGCGATCGGGCAATGTTGCCCGCACCCGCCCGGATCGACCCCGATCCGA
>JAOPZQ010000184.1 GCA_025964075.1 Solirubrobacterales bacterium
GCGTGGTCGTCATCAGGCCGCGGGCGGCGAAGTCGTCGAGGATGCCGACCACGGCGCCGAGCTCGCGGCGGCGCTCGCCGCTCAGCTTGCGGACGCTCGCCTTGGCCGCGTCGTACTCGCTGCGGTAGGTGGCGTAGTCGGCCACCGTGATCGCTCCGGCCGCCTGGATCCGCTTGAGCTCACCGGCCACGGTGCGCTTCGTCGCCGCCGCGGCGGCGGAGGGTATGAGGACCGCGGCCATGAGACCGCCAACCAGCATCCGTCGCACCGGTTGCATGTTAGGGTCGTCCCTGGCAATGGGGCCAGCTTTGGGAAGGGAGTTTCAATCGTGACGTATCGGCTTCGCGCCGTGGTCGCCGCGCTCGCCGTGGCGATCTGCGTCCTCGCGCTCGCAGCGTGCGGCGGGGGCAACAAGAGCAGCTCGAGCTCGGGCTCGGGCGGCAACAGCGCCACCTCCCTCATCGACGACACCTTCTCCGGCAAGCACAGCGTCAAGAGCGGCAACGTCACCGTGCAGCTCGATCTGAACCTCCAGGGCGGCGGGAGCTCGGGCCTGTCGGGTCCGATCACCTTGAAGCTCGGCGGTCCGTTCGCCAGCCAGGGGGGCAAGCAGCTGCCGAAGTTCGCCTTCGACCTCACGGTGGGCGCCGGCGGCCAGACGTTCAACGCCGGCCTCGCGACCGACGCGAAGGCGGCGGTGGTCAAGTTCCAGGGGACGAACTACAGCATCCCCGCGAACGTCTACTCCCAGTTCAAGCAGGGCTTCGACCAGGCGCAGGCCAAGGCGCCGAAGTCGAGCGGCGGCACCTCGCTCAAGCAGTTGGGCGTCGATCCGCTGAAGCTGATCCAGAACCCGAAGGTCGTGGGCGACGAGGACGTCGCCGGCACCACGACGACGCACGTCACCGCGCCGGTCAACGTCGACGGGATCATCAGCGCCGTCGACACGCTGCTCGGCAAGGCGGGCTCGCTCGGCGTGCCCCAGACGCAGGGGGTCCCCAAGAAGCTCACCGACGCGCAGAAGCAGCAGCTCCGTCAGGCCATCAAGAGCGCGAGCATCGACGTCTGGACGGGCAAGGACGACCACACGTTCCGCAAGCTCCAGATCAAGGCGTCCGTGGCGCCCGGCGGGACCGGGGCGAACAGCGTCAAGGCCGCCGACTTCACGCTCAGCGTGCAGCTCGCCGAGGTCAACCAGACGCAGACGATCACGCTGCCGACGAGCACGAAGCCGATCACCGATCTGACGAGTCAGCTCGGCGGGCTCGGCGGCGCGCTCGGCGGTCTCGGCGGGAGCAGCAGCGGCTCGGGATCGGGGTCGTCGGGCGGTTCGAGCGGCTCCGGCGCCGGCGCCACGAAGAACCTCCAGAAGTACGAGAGCTGCATCCAGAAGGCCGGCACGGACCTGACGAAGGCGCAGAAGTGCGCCTCGCTCCTGACCGGCTGAGACGTACTCAGGCGGCCTGGGCGCGCTCGCGCGCCCAGGCGCGCCACTCCTCGGGCACCGCCGGCACGCCCAGGAGCTCGCCTACGCGCGCGTGGTCGTGCAGGACGATGTGCGCGAAGTCGGCGACCGTGAGGCCCCGCTCGGGCCGCTCGACGATCTCGATGCGGTCGCCGGCCCCGATCTCGCCCTCCTCGAGGATGCCGAGGTAGGCGCCGGGGCGGTTCGCGCCGCCGAAGCGCTTGGGGAACCGGGGGTCGCCCATCCGCAGGCCGAGCTTGAAGCAGGGGAAGCGCGGCTGGCGCACCTCGAGGAGCGTGGTACCGATCGCCCAGCGCTCGCCGACCCGGGCGCCGCTGACGTCGACGCCGCGCGTCGAGAGGTTCTCGCCGAACGCGCCGGGGCCCAGCTCGGCGCCGAGCTCGGCCTCCCACCACGCCGTGTCCTCGAGCGCGTAGGAGTAGATCGCCTTGTCCGGACCGCCGTGGACCGTCCGGTCGGCCTGGTCGTCGCCCTCGACGTTCGCGCCGCGCACGGCGTGGCGGCCGGGCACCGGCTCCTTCCAGATCGCGGTCGTGATCAGACGCTTACCCGAGCTCACCTGGCGCGGCGTCCCGACGTTGACGGCAACCAGGTCCATCGCCTCATGGTACGGCGGCGCGGCCGCGGCAATGCCTATCCTGGGCGGCCGTGGCCTCCCTGCGCTCCTTCCTGCTCAGCGGCCAGGGCTGGCCGTATCTGCTGACGCCCTTCATCCCGCTCGCGATCGTGCTCGACGTCGTCGGCGCGTCGGCGGTCGCCATCTTCTTCACCTCGGCCGCCGGCGTCGTACCCACCGCGGCGATGATGGGGCGGGCCACCGAGGAGCTCGCCGAGCGGTCAGGACCCGGGATCGGCGGACTTCTGAACGTGACGTTCGGGAACGCGCCGGAGCTCATCATCGCGCTCGTCGCCCTCGGCGCCGGGCTCGACGAGGTGGTCAAGGCGTCGCTCGTCGGCTCGGTGCTCGGCAACATCCTCCTCGTGATGGGCGCCTCGATGGCGGCCGGCGGCTTCCGGCACAAGCGCCAGCTCTTCAACTCCACCGCGGCCTCGGCGCAGTCCTCGATGCTCCTGCTCGCGGCGATGGCGTTCACGGTTCCCGCCGTCTACGTGCTCGTGCACGGAGGCACGCTCCCCAAGCCGGGCGCCGAGTCCTTTCGCTTCGACTCGCGCGTCGAGGCGCTCTCCTACACCGTCGCGGGCGTGCTCGCGGTCACCTACGTCGCGAGCCTCGTCTTCTCCCTGCGGACCCACCGCGGCCTGTTCAACCCGCCCGACGAGGTCGTCGAGGGCGCCGCGCCCGGCCGTGAGCCCTGGAGCGTGCGCCGCTCGGTCGCGCTGCTCGCGCTCGCCGGGGCAGCGGTCGCGGGCATGTCGGAGATCCTCGTGCACTCGATCTCCGACGCCGCCAAATCGGTCGGCCTGACCGAGTTCTTCATCGGCGCCGTCGTGGTGGCGATCGTGGGGAACGCCGCCGAGCACTGGGTCGCGGTGCTCGTCGCGGTCAAGAACAAGATGGACCTGTCGATCAACATCGCGATCGGCTCGAGCGCGCAGATCGCGCTGTTCGTCGTGCCGATCCTCGTCCTCGTCTCGCCGTTCATCGGCCCGCACCCGATGCCCCTGGTGCTCAACGGGTTCGAGCTGGCGGCCCTGCTCCTGGCGGTGATCATCGCCATCGTCGTGACGCACGAGGGCGAGTCGACGTGGTTCGAGGGCGTGATCCTGCTCTCGACCTACCTCGTGCTGGCGCTCGCGTTCGCGTTCGCGTGAGGCGCCGCGCCAGCGGGACTACTCGCGTCCGACCTCCTGGT
>JAOPZQ010000186.1 GCA_025964075.1 Solirubrobacterales bacterium
GGCGTGTTCCTGGCCTTCGTCGTCTATCTCGGCGCGGCCGGCGGCTCGGCGGGGGACGGCGTTGCGACCGGGCTCAAGTACTTCATCGGGACATTGGCGTACGCCGTGCCGGCGGGGCTGGTGGTCGCGGGCGTGCTGATGGTCGCCCGCCAGGCGATCCCGGCCCCGCGGCCGCTGCGCGCCGGCGTCGTCTGCGTCGTCCTCGCGGTCCTGCTCGCGCTCGCGGCCGGCACGTTCGGGCTCGGCCCGGCCGGGACGCGCCACGGCTTCTTCCACCGCGAGTTCTTCGAGCCGCGCGGGGGGATCGTCGGCGACGCGGTGTTCTGGGCCGCTTCGCACCTCGTCTCGACGGTGGGCGCGAACATCCTCGCCGTCTTCCTCTTCGTCGCCGGGCTGATCCTCGTCTCGGGCGCGTCGGTGGCGTCGATCCTCGCGGCCGCGAGCACGAGCGTCGTCGACACGAGCCGGCGGGTGCGCGGCGTCTCGGACACCGCGACGGCCGTGCTCGCCCGGCGGCGGGAGCCCGAGCCCGAGGCGCAGCCCGAGCTCGAGGACGACAGGTTCTACCCACCCGAGCCGAGCACCGAGGAGCTGGTGATCCGCGCCACGCACGTGGAGGCTCCCGCGCTCGACGGCGCCGTGCGCTACCCGGACCTGTACGGCGAGGAGAAGGACGAGGAGGACTCCGCGCTCGAAGAGGAGGAGGAGCACGAGGAGCCCGTCGACGAGGTCCGCGAGCGCCCCGAGCCCGACCCGGCCGACCTCACGCCGCAGGGCCGCTACCGCGCCAGCGTCACCGACGACCCCGAGTTCGACTGGCGCGTCCCGACGTCACGGTTCCTCAAGCGCTCGACCCGGGAGCAGGCCAAGCCCGACACCGCCGGCCAGGCCCAGATCGCCGCCCAGCTCGTCGAAGCCCTCGGCCACTTCGGGATCGAGGCGAAGGTCGTCGGCACGGTCACCGGGCCGCACATCACGCGCTACGAGCTGCGCCTGGCGCCCGGCATCAAGGTGGGGAAGGTCGCCTCGCTGAAGGAGGACCTCGCCTACGCCCT
Organism: Solirubrobacterales bacterium; assembly: GCA_025964075.1. GTDB lineage: Bacteria > Actinomycetota > Thermoleophilia > Solirubrobacterales > Solirubrobacteraceae > JAOPZQ01. Next base: position 1,056 of record JAOPZQ010000186.1, read on the forward strand.
CGCCGCCACCGACGTGCGCATCCTCGCCCCGATCCCGGGGAAGCAGGCCGTCGGGGTCGAGGTCCCGAACAAGCTGCGCCGGATCGTCCACCTCGGCGACGTCCTCCAGGACGCGCCGCCCGACTGGTCTCCGCTGACGGTCTGGCTGGGCAAGGATGTCGCGGGCCGCGCGATCGGCGCGGACCTCGCGAAGATGCCGCACCTGCTCGTCGCGGGCACGACCGGAGCGGGCAAGTCGGGGTGCATCAACGCGATGCTCTCGTCGATCCTCCTGAACGCGACGCCGCACGAGGTGCGGATGGTGCTCGTCGATCCGAAGCAGGTCGAGCTCAACCACTACGAGTCGATCCCGCTCCTCCTGACGCCGGTCATCACCTCCCCGCGGATTGCCGCGAACGCGCTGCAGAACCTCGTCAAGGAGATGGAGATGCGCTACGGGCTCATGTCGCTCGCGCGCACCCGCAGCCTGAACGAGCTCAACCGCTCGCGCGAGGGACGCAACGAGCCCGCGCTTCCGTACATCCTCTGCGTGATCGACGAGCTCGCCGACCTGATGATGATCGCCCCCGCCGACGTCGAGGACTCGATCATCCGCCTCGCCCAGAAGGCGCGCGCGGTCGGCATCCACCTCGTGCTCGCCACGCAGTCCCCGCGCGTCGACGTGATCACGGGCATGATCAAGGCCAACGTCCCGTCGCGGATCGCCTTCGCCGTCTCGAGCCAGACGGACTCGCGCGTGATCCTCGACCAGAACGGGGCGGAGACGCTCCTCGGCCAGGGCGACATGCTGTTCTCGCCGGTGGGGACGAGCCGCCTGCAGCGGATCCAGGGCGCCTACGTCGACGAGGAGGAGATCCTCCAGGTCGTCGAGCACTGGAAGCGCCAGGGCGAGCCCGAGTTCCGCGAGGAGCTGCTCGAGGAGGTCGTCGACGAGTCCGCGGAGAGCGCCGAGCCCGACGAGTTCAGCCCCGACGAGGATCCGCTGCTCCAGGAGGCGATCTCGCTCGTCGCCCAGATGGGCACCGCCTCGACCTCGATGCTGCAGCGCCGCCTTCGCCTCGGCTACACGCGGGCGGGGCGCCTGATCGACATGCTGGAGCGTCGCGGGATCATCTCCGGCTACGAGGGCTCGAAGCCGCGGCAGGTCCTGATCGCCGAGGGCGACGTGCCGCGGGTGCTCGCCAACCTGGCCGAGGTCGGCCGCGCGCCGGAGCCGGCCGCCGTGCCCGACACGGCGGATGAGTAGCCCTAACCGGAGAAGACTCCCTGCGTCGGTAGCCTTGGCCGCCGCATGACGGACATCGGGCAGACGCTGCGCGAGGCGCGCATGCGCGCCAAGATCGACATCAACGACGTCGAGACGGCGACGAAGATCCGGGCGAAGTACCTCCGCGCCCTCGAGAACGAGGAGTGGAACCTGCTCCCGGGTCCGACGTTCGTCAAGAGCTTCCTGCGCACCTACGCGCAGTACCTGGGGCTGGACGCCCGGCTCCTCGTCGAGGAGTACAAGCGCCGCTTCGAGCGTCCGGCGGACGACGGGCCGCCGCTGGCGCCTTCGCTCCGCGACCGGGACCGCGAGCGGCGCGGTGTCCCGACGCCCCCGCTGGTCAGCTCCCGGGTGCTCGCGATCGGCGGCGTGGTGGTCGTCATCCTCGCGGCGCTGTGGCTGATCGGCCACTTCCCCGGCGGCGGCAACGGCAAGAACAACACCCAGGCCAATACGCCGACGACCACCACTCCGCCCGCGGCGACGACGAAGCGCAAGAAGCCCGCGGCGGCGACGCCGGCGCTCGCCAGCCTGCGGCTCGTTCCCACCGGCCCGGTGTACGTCTGCCTGATCGACGACAAGGGCAACAAGCGCATCCCCGGCCAGACGATCACACCGACGACGCCGCAGCGCACCTACCACGCGAAGCGCTTCCTGATGACCGTCGGCAACTCGCAGCTCTCGATGCGGGTCAACGGCAAGACGCTGGCCGTCGCGCCGTCGACCGGCGCGACGAACTACGTGATCACCCCGACCGGCCGCCACACGCGGCCGGCGGGGCAGGGCCCGAACTGCGGATGACCGCGAGAGCGGGGGTCGTCATCACCGGGACCGAGGTCCTCAGCGGCATCATCACCGACCGCAACGGCCCCTGGCTCTCGGAGCGCCTGCGCGAGGCCGGCATCGACCTCGAGAGCATCGTCATCGTCGGCGACCGGCGCGAGGACATGCTCTCCGCCCTGGAGTACCTCGCGGGGGAGAAGGTCGACGTCGTCGTCACGAGCGGCGGACTCGGGCCCACCGCCGACGACCTCACCGCCGAGGTCGTGGGGGAGTTCCAGGGCCGCCCGATGGTGCTCGACGAGCCGCTCGAGGAGCGGATCGCCGAGATCCTCCGCCCGCTGATGGAGCGCTTCCCGAACCTGGACCACGAGGCCGTGCGGATCTCGAACCGCAAGCAGGCGGTCATCCCCGACGGGTCGACGGTGATCGAGCCGGTGGGGACCGCACCCGGCTTGGTCGTGCCGCCCGGGGACGAGCTCGGAGGCCCGACGATCGTCGTGCTCCCCGGGCCGCCGCGCGAGCTTCACGCGATGTGGCGGGCCGCCGTCGACACGCAGCCCTTTCGCCGCGCCACCCGCGGCGCCGTCACGTACGAGACGCGCGTCATGCGCCTCTTCGGCATCCCCGAGTCCGAGATCGCCGCCGACCTGCGGGCGATCGAGGAGGAGGGCGTCGACCTCTCGCGGCTCGAGATCACGACCTGCCTGCGCCGCGGCGAGATCGAGGTGGCGACGCGCTTCGAGCCCCGTGCGGCCAAGACCTACGCGAAGCTCGAGCAGGCGATCGCCGAGCGTCACGGCGAGATCCTCTACTCGCGGGACGGCTCGACGATCGACGACCAGGTCGCGGAGCTCCTCGCCGACGGCCCGCACACGATCGCCACGGCGGAGTCCTGCACCGGCGGGCTCCTCGCCGTCCGCCTCACCGATCGCGCCGGCTCCTCCGCGTACGTGCTCGGCGGCCTCGTCACGTACTCGAACGAGGCGAAGGTCGCGCTCGCCGGCGTCGATCCGGCGCTGATCGAGCGCGTCGGCGCCGTCTCCGTCGAGGTGGCCGAGGCGATGGCGGACGGGGCGATCTCCCGACTCGGCGCGGAGCTCGGCGTCGGGATCACCGGCATCGCGGGCCCAGACGGCGGGACGGAGGACAAGCCGGTCGGGACCGTGTGCGTCTCCGTGGCCAACCGCGACGGAGCGCGGCTCACGCGCCGCATGCGGCTCCCCGGCAACCGCGCCGACATCCGCGACCGCAGCGCCACCGTGGCGCTGCACCTCGTCCGCAGGCTGCTGCTGGGGGAGAGCGACGCCGCCGCCGAAGCCTGAGCGCGCCCGTCTGTTCGTGGCGCTCGACCTGCCCGGCGCGGTCCTCGGCGAGCTCGAGGCCTGGCAACGGGCCAACCTGCGGCGGAAGGACCTGCGCGGCATCGCCACCCCGATGCTCCACGTCACGCTGTGCTTCCTCGGCGCGCAGCCGCTCGAGCGGATCGAGGCGCTGTCGGAGGTGGTCGGGGAGCGGGGCGCCCCGGAGGAGGAGGTGGCGCTCGGCGAGCCGTTATGGCTGCCCCCCCGGCGGCCGGGCGTGCTGGCGATCGGGATCGAGGACCCGAGCGGCGCCCTCACGCGCCTGCAGGCCGACGTGGCGAGCGCGCTGGTCGAGCTGGGCGCCTACGAGCCCGAGGCGCGGCCGTTCCT
>JAOPZQ010000218.1 GCA_025964075.1 Solirubrobacterales bacterium
GTCGCCGACGCGGCGCGTCGCAGCCGCCGCACCGCGTCCGTGTGCGCCGGCGCGTTCCTGCTCGCCGCGGCCGGGCTGCTCGACGGCCGCCGCGCCACCACTCACTGGGAGCTCGCCGCCGACCTCGCACGCACCTACCCGCTGATCACGCTCGACGCCGATGCGATCTTCGTCGCCGACGGCCCGATCTACAGCTCCGCCGGGGTCACCGCCGGGATCGACCTCTGCCTCGCGCTCGTCGAGGCCGACCACGGCGCCGCGCTCGCCCGCGACGTCGCGCGCCACCTCGTCGTCTTCATGCAGAGACCCGGAGGGCAGGCGCAGTTCAGCGTCCGCCTCGATCTCGCCACTACGACGGAGAGCCCGCTGCGGCGTGTGCTCGACGACATCGTCCACGACCCGACCGCCGACCACTCTCTCAAGGCGCTGAGCGACCGAGCCGGATTCAGCGTCCGCCACCTCACGCGCGTGTTCCAGCGCGAGCTGGGCGTCACGCCCGGCCGCTACGTCGAGGGAGTCCGCCTCGAAGCCGCCAAGGCCCGCCTGCAGCGGAGCGACGAGTCGCTGGCGACGATCGCCCGCGCCACCGGCTTCGGCTCCGACGAAACGATGCGCCGCGCGTTCTGGCGCGAGCTTTCAGCGACACCCGCGGCGTACCGCGAGCGATTCCGCACCACCGGTGCCTCGGCCGACAGCGAAGCCACGCCGAGCAGGGACGAGGAGCGCGGTGCCGTCTCCGGGCGAAACGGCCATTAGGGAGCGAGCCGGAACGGCGGATACCGGTCTGTGACGAGCGCGAAGGCGTAGGCGCCGACGCGGTTCGTCCAGCGCATCACGCCGACCACGAAGTCGAAGATCCCGCGCGGGTAGCGGCCCGTGAAGAGGATCGCGAACCACGCGCCGATCACGGCGAAGAGGACGCCTATGTGGAGGACCAACAGCACCACGTAGTGGGGGATCGCGAGGAACCACTTGACGAGCGGCAGCCAGCGGTTGAGCTCGTTCGGCACGTCCGGGTACTCGAGCTCGAGGCGCACATATTGTTGCTCGTCGGTGGAGGGGTAGCGATCGTCGAGCAGGAGCACGTACGCGCCGACACGGTTGGCGAAGCGCAGTAGCTCGCGGTTCCAGTCGAACCACCAGCGTGGGTACTTCTCGCGGAACAGGATCATCAGGAGCACTGGAAGGAAGAGGATCCCGCCGGCGCCGGCGCCATACGCGTAGGAGTCCCACCAGTAGCCCCCTCCGATGGCCGCGAGCACGACCGCGATCGGGATCGCCGCGAGGATGCGAAAGCCGGTGCTGACCCGGTTGAGCTCGCGGTCCGGATAGCGGACGTCGAACGTGACCGGATAGGGCTCGCCGGCGGGCGGGCCTGGCGCCTCCGGCGGCACAGGCGGTTGGGGCGTCTCGTTCACGACTCCCTCCTTCGTCGCTGGACTCGACGCCGGCACGTCGCGGCGCCGTGCACCGTAGCCTCGCACGAACCGCACCAACCGCAAACGCGGCTGTTCGTAGGTCGTGTTGCACGGGCAGTCGAGGAGCCGTAGGCCCGGCCCTGAACGGGCTTACGCCGCTCGTTCTGGATCGCGCGCGTGTTGGGCCGGGCTCAGGCCTGCAGCACCTGGTGGACGAAGCGAACGGCGAGGGCGCCGTCGCCGACGGCGCCGGCGACGCGCTTCGTCGCGCCGGCGCGGACGTCGCCCGCGGCGAAGATGCCGGGCCAGACCGTCTCGAGCAGCTGCGGCTGGCGGTCGGTCAACCGCCAGCGGTTCGGTCCCTCGCACGCTGCCGCGCCGTCGCCGCACCTGATGTACCCGGCCTCGTCGAGGCCGAGCATCGTGCTCACCGCCTCGGTGCACGGTTCGGCGCCGATCATCACGAAAACGGCCGACACCGCGACGCGCTCGACGTTCCCGTCGGAGCGGCTGCGTAGATCCGCGTGCTCCAGCCGGCCGTCGCCGTCGAACGCGCTGACCTCGGTCTGGGTGGTGATCTCGATGTTCGGGCGCGATTCGATGCGCGCCACCAGGTAGCGCGACATCGTCGCCGCGAGGCCGTCGCCCCGAATGACGATGCGAACACTGCGCGCCGTGCGCGCCAGTTGCACCGCCGCCTGGCCAGCGGAGTTGCCGCCGCCGACCACGATCACGTCCTCGCCGCGGTAGCGCTCGGCGTCGCTCGCCATGGCGGCGTGATAGACGCCCGCGCCCGTGAACCGCTCGACGTTGTCCGCCGCGAGCGTGCGCCAGCGCGCGCCGGTGGCGACGACGACCGTCCGGGCGAGCGCGTGCTGCCCGTCGTCGAGGTCGATGCGGACGAGCCCCTCGGCGCCGTGGGCGAGCTCGACCGCGCGGTGGAAGCTCGACAGCACCGCGTCGAAGCGGCGCGCCTGCAGTGTCGCCTTGCGCGTCAGCTCGCTGCCGGAGATCCCGGTGGGAAACCCGAGGTAGTTCTCGATCCGCGTGCTGGTGCCGGCCTGGCCGCCGGGCGCCCACGCCTCGGTCACGAGCGTCCGCAGCCCCTCGGACCCGGCGTACACGGCGGCCGCGAGCCCCGCGGGGCCGCCGCCGAGCACGACCAGGTCGAACCGTTCGCCGTCGATCTCGGCGCGCAGGCCGAGTTCGCGGGCGACCTGGGCGGCCGAGGGGTTGCGCAGCACGGAGGTGTTGCGCACGAGGACCGGCGTCTCCTCGCGGGGGATCCGCAGCCACTCGAGCATCGCCGCGCTCTCGTCGTCCGTGTCGACGTCGTACCAGCGCACCGGGATGAGGTTCCGCTCGAGCAGGTCACGCACCTCGAAGGCGCGCCGCGAGCCGCGCGCGGCGATGAGCCGCAGCACGCCGTAACCGTGGCTCTCGTGCCACTCCCTGCGCGCCATCATCGTGCGCAGGACGAGCTCGGCGAGCTCGGGCCACGACGCCAGCATCGCTCGCAGCGCCGAGCGGTCGAAGGCGATCACGTCGGTCGGCTCGTCGGCCACGCAGGCGGCGATCGCGGGCTCGCCGGTGAAGGTGGCGATGTCGCCCAGGAACGTCCCGGCGTCCGCCTCGGCGACCCAGACGTCCTTGCCCGGCTTGCGGTCGAGCACGCGCACCTTGCCGCGTTCGATGACGAGGAACGGGGCGTCACGCTGCCCCTGCTCATATAGCGTCTCCCCGGTCGCGAACGAGCGGCACGTGCCCGTCTCCGCCAGCCGCTCGAGCTTCTTCGCAGACATGCGCGGGTACATGACCTCGTCGCCGAGATCGGGGAAGCTCTCGGCGCGGATCTGCGTGGGTGTGGTTCCGTCGATCGCCACGTAACGCCCTCGTTGCCAGCATAAATGGTCCCGCCGGGACAGCAGACGGCGAGCGCGGGGGGCGGCACCGTTCCCGAGGTGGACCGAGCATTCCGGCGCAAGCAGCTGGACGGCGGGGCCGTCGAGGCCTGAGCAACGCGACAGCCGCCGACGGCTCAGCGGGCGGCGCGGCGCCTCATTGCTCCACGAAGTGCGACTTCTGGATCCGCGCGTGGACGCCCTTGGTGCGGTCGACCACTTGGGACACGACGTAGTCGGTGGCGGCACTCAGGTACGCGTAGGCCACCGCGTCGGGCATCCCGAGCTCGCCGGACAGGAAGGCGATCGACTCGCGGACCGCCTGCTTCATCGCCTCGTTGAGATCCTTGTTCAGCCCGACGGCGATCCAGAAGTCAGCGCTCTCGCCGAATGGCACGTCGAGCTGGCCGCGGCCGCCGGGGATCGCGTTGCTGCCGTGTTTGAGGAGCGTGAGGCGGAACGTTCCGCGCAACGGAGCCTCGAGCGCCGTCAGGGCCACCTCGCCGTCGCCCTGGAGGTAGTGCGGGTCGCCGACGAAGAACCTCGCGCCCGGTACGAACACGGGGAGGTAGAGCGTCGAGCCGACGTTCAGGTCGCGGATGTCGATGTTGCCGCCGGCCACGGTCGGCGGGATCGAGTTCACGCGCTCGGACGTGTCGAGCGCTACGCCCATCATCCCCATGAACGGGTCGATGGGGAACTCGGCGCGCAGCCGCTGGCTGACCGGCAGTACGCCGTGCAGACTCCCGCGGATGCTGCGCACCGGCGTGAAGGTCGAGACGTTGTGGAAGAGCTCGGGATGCGCGGCGCTTGCGCCGGGCTCAGGGTCTGGCCCCGTTGGATACTCGCCCGGTAGCGCCCCCTTTCCGTGCCGGTTCGAGATCACGCCGTAGGGCGCCCGCGGCACCAGGCCGACGACGTCGATGCGCAGGACGTCCCCGGGCGCCGCTCCTTGGACCGCGATGGGTCCGGTGACGATGTGCGGACCGTCGGCGACGAAGTCGTGTGGCAGCTCGGACGCGGCGATGCCGCGCGCGTCAGCGAGAACCTGGCTCTCCGGGATGCCGTGGCCGGCGAAGTAGCGCACGGGGTCCCGGCCTTGGTCCTCGAGGATCCCCTCGTGGGAGACGGTGTCGACGGTGACCACGGACCCGGACCGCACGGTGGCGATCGGGGCGCTGTCGCGGTTCGGGAGGTAGCCCCAGCGCACCGTGTCGGGCGTCGAGGGGACGTAGAGCCCTGACGTGCTACCTCGACCGGACTGCAGGATCGGCGGTTCGCCGCCGTCGGGCGCCGCCGCGTCCGCCACGCCCGGAGACGTCAGCCAGCGCGGCACGGTCGCCCCGGCCGAGACCAGTGCCGCAGCGCGCAGCAGGTCGCGGCGACCGATGCCGTTGTCGAGTGCCTCAAAGGCCCGTTCACCGTCAATCAGGGGATCCATGGCGCCACACTGGCAACCGGCGGCGCCCCGCCCACTGGACCGTCGGGCGAGCCCTCGGAGCGCTTATCCGACTGCGAGTGGGTTTCGGAGTCGGCCGCCGGTTCCAGCCGGCGTACAGCACCTCGATCTCGGCGGCGAACGCGTGCAGGAGGCTCGCGGCGCGGGGCGCGCCGAGCGGCTCCTCACTCAGTGAGACATCCACGAGGACATCGTGCCATTGGTCATGGCAGCGAGCCGACCGCGACCGGACCGGAGCTCACCGTGATCGGCGCCAGAACGGTGGAGCCGATAATCGTGGGCCCGATCGCAGCGGTCACCTGCCCGGTGCTCGGGCCGACGGTCGCGACGACGACGCCGCAGATCTGATTCACGGTGGCGCCCGCGTCCCCGACGCCTGACGGCGCGTTCGCGTCAACGCAGCCTGAGGGCCCGTTGGCCTGGCCGCCCTGCGCGACGCCGCCCGGCACGACGTCAGCCCTTGCGCCCGAGACCGGAGCCGCGACCGCGAGGGCGACCATCGCAGCCGACAGCGCCAGAAGCCGCCGGTGAGCGGAGCTCGAACGTCCGCGAATTTGGCGATGATCCGACGTCATGGCACCGAGGTGACCGCGACCGGCCCAGGCGTCACCGTGATCGGCGCCAGAATGGTGGAGCCGATGATCGTGGGTCCGATCGCGGTGGCTATCTGCCCGGCGCTCGGGCCGACGAACACGAGGGCGGCGCCGCAGATCTGATTGGTGGTGGCGCCGGCATCCCCGACGCCTGACGGCGCGTTCGACCCGACGCAGCCCGACGGCGCGTTGGCCTGGCCGCCCTGCCCGACGCCGCCCGGCACGAGGGCAGCCCTCGCGCCGGACACCGGCGCCGCGACCGCCAGTGCGGCCATCGCGGCCGACAGCGCCAGAAGCCGCCTGGGAGTGGAGCCCAGACGCCTGCGATCGGATCTCATCGTCGGCTCATCCTTTTGCGGGCGTGTGATGGCTGGGGCGATTGCCCCACGAACTCCATCGTGGCTCCGCGCCGCGTCGGGCGGGCTGTCCCACCGGACAGTCCAGGCCCGCCCGTGTGACCCTCGCGGCGGGCGCGGGGACGACCGGGCAGCGGGCGGAACGGAACGAAGTGAGACTCCACGCCCGTGACCCTCCGATACGCTCCGAACAATATGGCCGGCAGGCTGCTCGCGCTGGTCGCGCTAGGCGGGGTGCTCGGCGCGAGCTGGTTGCTCGCGTCCGGCTTCTCGGCACGCGTCGGCTCTCCCTACGGTGGGCCGTTGCACGACCTCGGCCGCGCGTTCAGCGCCGTCGATCGCCGCGCCGCGCTGGTCGCGCTCGGGGTCTGCTACGTGGTCGTGATCGGCTGCGGTGTTGCGGGCGTGCTCCCGCGTGTGCCCGCGATCGCGACGCTCGTCGTCGTCCAGCTGTTGTTCGCGGTGTCCGCGATCGCGCCGGGACAGGATCTCTTCACCTACCTCGGGTTCGCGCGACTCGCGGCGGTTCACGACACGAACCCGTACGTGCACGGCCTGAGCGCTGCGCACGGCGATCCCGTGTTCGCGCTCGCGGCGACCTCGTGGCGGCGCACGACGACCCCCTACGGCCCGCTGTTCACGCTGGTCACGGAGGCGGTCACACCGCTGCCGGTGGCGGTCGCGGCCTGGGCGCTGAAGGGCGTCTTCGCCACGGCGACGTTCGGCTGTTGCGCGCTCGTCGGGCGCATCGCCCGCGAGATCGACCGCGACGCGACGCTCGCCGTCGTGTTTGTCGGTCTCAACCCGGCGGTGCTCGCCTACGCGCTGGGCAAGGGCCACAACGACGCGCTGATGATGCTGCCGGTCCTCGTCGCGATCTGGCTGATCGTACGCGGGCGCGACCTCGCCGGAGGAGCGAGCGCGGTGCTCGCCGTAGGGATCAAGGCGACGGCGGCGGTCATGCTCCCGTTCCTTGCGATCGCCGCACGCAGGAGGCGGAGGACCGCGCTCGGCGTCGCGACCGCGGCGCTGGCGACCGCCGTCATCACGTATGCCGCGTTCGGAATCGAGCCGATCCACGTCGTCTCCGACGCGGGCCGCGACCAGCAGCTCATCCACGCCGACCTCAGCTTCATCGGACTGGTCGGCCGCGGCCTCGGTGCGCACCTGGGCGACGTTGCCGACGCATGGGGCATCGCGATCTTCGCCGCCGCATACGCTTGCGCACTGATCGCGGCGGCGCGCCGGCCAGGCGAATGGATCCGCTGGTCGGGCTGGGCGATGGTGGCGCTGCTCGTCAGCTCGGGCGCACTGTTCCCCTGGTACCTCACGTGGGTCCTGCCGCTCGCCGCGCTGGCGCGCGACCGCGTCCTTCAAGCCGCGACGCTCGTACTGAGCGCCGCCGCGATCGGCGTACTCACGTTCTCGTAGACGGTCCGCGAGCCCACGAGACCGCTCCCGTCAGGCCGGCGCCGCCGTGCCGTCGTCGCGCACTTGGACGGCGAGCGTGCCCTCCTCGATACGCGGCGGGTCGGTCGCCGCCACGCGGAGGTCGCTGCGCGCCTGCCTCGCATGGCCCTCCGCGGAGCGCAATGCTGCAAGTGAGCGCCGCCGGCCGGGGTCGGCGATCTCAGATCAGGCTGACGCCGTCGTCCCTGCGGATGGCGCCCGTCGCTTCCGCGACGGCGTAGATCCCAGCGCACGGGTAGCGCGCACCCGCGACGTCGATCCTGTTGTGCCGGGCGAGGGCCTTGAGGATCCCGGAGTCCTTCGGAAGGTCCTCCTGTGCGAGGCTCGGCATCACGCAGCGAGGGTCTGGCAGGGCCACGCCGATCCGCACGTCGTCGCCGATCGCGAGCGTGCGACCGAGCCACTCGTTCTCGACGAACCCGTGCGCTGGCGTATCGACGATCACGTTCATGCGGAACCGGCGGGCGTCGAAGCGGCTCTGGGGCTCGAGTTCGCCCAACTGGTCCAGCGTCGACGTCGTGAGGACGCTGAGCGGGAACAGGTCGAAGAACGAGCCTTCGGGGACAGCGGACGGGAGCCCCCGCTCGTTGAAGAACGCCGCACCGAGCCGCGCTTCTACGACCTCGTCGCGGTGTCCGTCGGGATCGTAGTCGTCCTCGTCAGGGTGGTACTGATCGATCGTGTAGCCGTTCTGCGCGGCGCGCACCAGCTCCACGTCGCGCCCGAAGAAGCGCGAGAGGACGGCGTCGACACCCGCCGCGTCGCTCGACACCGAGTTGCCGTCGGCGAGCTCGATCCGCACCGGCGGAAGCTCGCCGTCCGGCGGCGGCGGTTCGACGAACGCCGCCCGGCATGCCAGCAGGTTGGGCCACAGCTTCGGGTGCTTCGCGCTCGCGACCTTGCCCGTTGCGCTGTCTCGGAGCGCGTACGCACGGTCGCCGACGATCCCGCCCTCACTCAGGTCGACCGCGTCGAGCTGCTCGCCCAGCATCGACTTGAGGGGAATCGCCACAGCGCGCGGATGGTGCCAACGGGCTCGGTCGCGGTCATTCTTCGGCTCCGCATCAGCCTAAGGGCCGGGCTGCGTCGCGGTCAACGGCCAAGTGTCTAGCCCCCCTTTACGCCGCCCACTCGGGCCGCGATGTCGGGCGGGTTTGCAGGTCGAGGGCCGCGGCGATCACCCGCCGAACGACCTCGTCGGTCGCCGGCGGCGGGCAGGCAACCCGTCGAGCACCTCACGGACCGCGAACGGGTGCTCGCCCGACGGCCGGCCCACGCGTGTGGTCGTGCAACGCCCTGGCCAGCTTCCAGGAGCCGTCCGACCTGAAATGTGCTCTGCCGGGCGGCGGCTAATCGGCGCCAACGACCTTGAAGCCCTTGGTGACGAAGATGTGGTGCGGCCAGTTGACGCCGATGTTATGGACCTCGTACTCGCCGTTGCTCAG